>NZ_BAAAGU010000080.1:0-21472 GCF_039524635.1 Streptomyces thermocarboxydovorans
CCCGGACCCGCGGCCGGCGCGGCACCCGCGCCCGCCGCCGGAGCCGACGGCGCGGCCGCACCGGACGACCCGCCGGCCCCGGACGCCGTCGCGCCGGACCCCGACGTCCCGCTGCCCGGCCCCGACGTCTCCCGCCGGTCCGGGATACCCATCCGGTCCGCCGCCTCCTGCAGCCACTCCGGAGGGCTCAGCAGGAACGACGTCTGATTCAGGTCCACCCGGGCCGGCGCCGGCTTCGGCTCCGGCGCGGCCTCCGGACGGCCGTACTCCTCCTCGTAGCGCCGGATCACCTCACCCACCGGCAGCGCGGGCCACAGCGTGGCCTCCCCGCTGTCCCGGGCGATCACCAGCCGCTGCGCGCCCCCGTCCGAGCGCGGACCGTCCGCACGGTCCTCCGCCCACACCACGAACCCGAGACCGAACTCCCGCACCCGCACCTCACGGTGCTGGTACGACGGCACATCACCGTTGATCCACTCTTCCGCGCGCTCCTGCGCCTGCGCGAACGTCACCATCGCCTGAGCTCACTCCCCCGCGGAAGAAACCGGGACGACCCGCGCGAAGCCGCCGTCCACCATCAGATCGGCCACCGTCTGCAGCTCCGGCGGAGACCCCGCCAGCCGCGACAGGAACGCGTCGAAGTCGTCCCCGCACGGCAGCAGCAGCCGCTCCACCCGCTCGGCGGGCGACCACGACGGATCCACGTCCCGCACATCGTCATAGGCGCAGAACCACACCGAGCCGTTGCGCTCGCCCCGCACCTTCACCGCCAGCAGACCGCCCTGCACGAAGGCCACGCACAGATAGTCCTTCGTCAGGTGATCCCGCAGGCACTTGTTGATGTAGACGAGGTCATTGACGGCCGCCTCGTCCCGCACCGTGAAGAACGGCTGGTCCACCAGCAGCCCCAGCTCGGCGTCCAGCGCCGTGCCCACCGGGGCGCAGCCGCCGGCCGCCTTCAGGAACGAGCGGTAGGCACCCGGCAGCCGGTACCCCAGGTCCTCCTCGACCTGCTGCACCTGCGTCTCCGACACCGCCACACCCGACTTCGGCAGCCCGAAGTGCGCCGGACGCGTCTCCTGCAGCGGGCGCGTGCCCCGCTTGCCCTGATCCACGTTCGCGGTCGCGATCCCGCCGTGATGCCGCAGCAGCGCCTTCACCTCGACCGGCACCAGCTCCAGCCGCCGCGTCCCCGCGACGTGATGCCACGTCCAGCCGTGCGGCGTCGCCACCGACGGCACCGTGTCCCACAGCTCGTGCCCGCTCGCCGCCATCGCCGCGTTCGCCGACACATAGTCCGTCAGCCGCAGCTCGTCGACACCGAAACCCTCCGGCGGATCCGCGATCTCCACGGCCGCCCGCGCATAAGGCGAGAAGTCGGGGTAACCACGCTCGTCCACCCGCACACCTCTGGGATGCCGGGCGGCCCGCACCGGATCCGGGAATTGCACGACCTGCCCGGCGTAGGCCGCGTTCGGCGGCGCGGCGTGTCCCCCGGCCTGGCGGCCGGGAGGTGCCCCCAGCCCGAGCCGACCTGTCGTCATGGCGGTTGCCCCCTGCGGCACTCTGATACGCCCCTGCCCCGAACACCCTCGGCCGGTCACGGAACGTATTCGACTGTCACGTCTGCTTCGACTTTCCTCACCGCACGGTTCGGCGGTGCCCGACAGCCTATGCGGTACGCCGACACCGGTCACCGGCACCGGTCACCAGCCCTCCGCTTGTGGTGACCAGCCGTCACCCTGCGATGACAGCGTGCCCGGACCCGGGCGTGTCGCCCCGCCCCAGCTTCCGCATCAGCCACGGCATTTGGCACTCTGTGACCTTCGGGGGATGCACGGAGGGGAAGACAATCATGAACATGACGCAGGCAGGCGCCCCGGCGGCCACGCCGAACGACCGGTCCGCCGACCCCCGCACCGGCGACCCCCGCATCGGCTGGAGCGCCACCACCGACAGCCCCGCACCCGTGCTGCGCCACCGCCGCGACGGCATCCTGCCCACCGTCGCCGCCGCCCTCTCCGTACGCGGCACCACCCTCACCGGCACCCCCGCCCGCGGCGACACCCCACCCGCCCTGCACCCCCTCGTACAGGACTTCCTCGACACCCTCACCAGCGGACAGCGCGACCGCTTCACCGGCCGCTGCGCCGAGACCATCCTCATCTCCCGCCACATCGCCGCCACCGACGCCGCCCGCAGCAAACGCGCCGCACGCAAACCCATGACCAACGGCGAAGCCCGCAAAGCACTCAAACACGCCAAACTCACCACCCGCCGCATCCGCGAGGACGGCGACCCCCTCCACGGCGGCTTCGCCATCCCCTGCCGCGCCTGCACCGCACTCAGCGCCCACTTCGGTGTCCGCATAGTCGACCCCGCCGCCACCGAACGCTGACACGAGCCACGCCGCCCGCCCGCGCGACGCGGCCCAGCACCATGAACTCGACGAACGAAGGGCAGATGCACACCGACCGCACCTCCACCACGCGCTTCCCCGTCCCCGTCGACGCCGCACTGCGCGCCGCCGGCTGGCAGCCGGGACGCTGGGACATCAAACAGGCCGAGATCTGGGCCGACACCCTCCGCGACCACACCTCACCCGCCGGACACCGGCACAGCGTCTTCCCCGCCGCCGTCGAAGCCTGGGCCGAATTCGGCGGACTCCACATCCACCCCACCGGACCCGGCCGCCAGATCGCCCCCGCCACCCTCCACATCGACCCGCTCCACGGCCTCCACATGGCCCGCACCCTCGGCGACCTCGGCCGCGCCCTCGACACCCAGGTCTCCCCCCTCGGTGCTGAGACCGACACCGAGTCCCTCCTCGCCATCGACGCCGAAGGCCGCGTCTACGCCCTCGACCACACCGGCGACTGGTACCTCGGCCCCCACATCGACCAGGCCCTCGCCACCCTCATCGACGGCATCACCCCCACCCGCCTCACCGTCGCCTGAACCCGCCAGCCACCCCACCGGCCACACCCCCGCCGGCAACAAGGCTCCACGACGATGCCGGCAAAACCCCTACGAGGCCTCCGCCGCCGACGCCGGAATCACCGCCGACACCCGGAAACCCCCCGCCTCCGTCGGCCCCGACACGAACACCCCGCCCAGCGCCGACACCCGCTCCCTCATCCCCACCAGACCATTGCCCCCCGACGGCAGCCCCGCCGACGAAGCCGCCCGCGGCGGCGGCTCGTTCTCCACCTGCATCGCGATCTCCGACGCCCGATGCGCCAGCCGCACATACGTCTTCGCACCCGCCGCATGCTTGTGGACGTTCGTCAGCGCCTCCTGCACCACCCGGTACGCCGTCGACTCCACCACCGGCGCATACGACCGGCTCTCCCCCTCCACCGACAGATCCACGACCATCCCCGCGGCCGCCGACTGCCCCACCAGCTCCTCGATCGCCGCCAGGCTCGGCCCCTCCGCCGCACCCTCCTCACCATCGGCCGCACGCGAGGCAGCCGCCGCCGCGGCCGCCCCCACCGCCGCCAGCGGAGGCACCGACACCCGCCCCGAACGCGCCGCCGCCCCCGACTCCGTACCCGCCCGCAGCACCCCGAGCATCTCCCGCAGCTCCGTCAACGCCTGCCGGCCCATGTCCCCCACCAGCGCGGCGTTCTTCACCGCCTTCTCCGGATCCTTCCGCGCCACCGCCTGCAACGCCGCCGCATGCACCACCATCAGACTCACCCGGTGCGCCACGACGTCATGCATCTCCCGCGCGATCCGCGTCCGCTCCTCGTTACGCGCCCACTCGGCCCGCTCCTCGGCCCGCTCCGCCAGCAGCTGAAGCTCCCGCTCCAGACTGTCCGCCCGCTCCCGCAAGCTCTCCATCAGCCGCCGCCGCGCCCCGATGTACAGACCCAGCAGCACCGGCGGAGCCGTCAGCCCCAGCGCCGTCGTGATCGACGCGAACGGCACGAACCAGTCACCTATCGTCAGCTCGCCGCGCGCCATGTCCTGCCGCACCCGCACGAACGTCACGATCGCCGTGCCCAGCAGCGACATCCCCGCCAGCGACCCGATGATCCTGCGCGGCAGCTCCGAAGCCGCCAGCGTGTACAAGCCGACGACACCCATCAGAAAACCCATCTGGGCAGGCGTCACCGCGATGGTCACCAGCACCACGGCGACCGGCCACTTCCGCCGCACCACCAGCACCGCCCCGGCCAGCAGCCCGAACACCACCCCCGCGGCCACCGGAATCCCCGCGTCCCGCGCGAACGGAATCCCCTCAAGACCGCACTCCAGCGCGGACACCACCGCGAGGCCCACATCCAGCACGGCACTGCGCCACCGCGCCCACCACCACGGCCCTCCCCGGGCCGGCACCAGCTCTTCCCCCGTCGCGGTCATGCATCCAGCCTACGGGCGCCACCCGGTGCATTTCCGGCGACTTTCGACAAGCGATACGACGCGATACCCCTCGAACACGCGGAGCAGTCACCAGGCCCGTTGCAGCTGCCCGATGATCAAGGTCCTGAAGGGGGCTGAGCTGTACCGTCGCATCGAAGGGTCCCGGTACGGCATAGTAGGGGCTGCATCCGCGACCGATCTAGGAAATCGGACATAGCGAGCAAACCGTCCCGGGTCGTCTAATGGTAGGACAAAGAGTTTTGGTCTCTTGAATGAGGGTTCGATTCCTTCCCCGGGAGCTCTCAGCGCACGTCTCGTCAGTTTCGGGTCCCCGCCGGTCCAACCCCCGGTGGGGACCCGCTCTCATGTCCGCCCCAAAACCCCCCGGTATCCTGCGGACTGTCCACCCCTCCCCAAACTCAGCCGAAGGGCATCCCGTGAGCGCCAATCGCCCGGCAGCCGTCGTCGTTCTCGCAGCGGGTGAGGGCACCCGTATGAAGTCGGCCACACCCAAGGTCCTGCACGAGATCTGCGGCCGTTCTCTCGTGGGTCACGTCCTCGCCGCCGCCGGTGAGCTCCAGCCGGAGCATCTCGTCGTCGTGGTGGGGCACGCCCGCGAGAAGGTGACCGCCCATCTCGCCGAGATCGCCCCGGAGGTCCGCACCGCGGTGCAGGCGGAGCAGAACGGCACGGGGCACGCCGTCCGCATGGGCCTGGAGGAGCTGGGCGGCTCGGTCGACGGCACGGTCGTGGTGGTGTGCGGCGACACCCCGCTGCTGACGGGCGAGACGCTGCGCCGGCTCGCCGGGACGCACGCCGCGGACGGCAACGCGGTGACGGTGCTGACGGCCGAGGTGCCGGATGCGACCGGCTACGGCCGGATCGTGCGTGACGAGGCGTCCGGTGCGGTGACCGCGATCGTGGAGCACAAGGACGCCACCGAGGAGCAGCGGGCGATCCGTGAGATCAACTCGGGTGTGTTCGCGTTCGACGGTGCGTTGCTGGCGGATGCGCTGAAGAGGGTGCGGACGGACAACTCGCAGGGCGAGGAGTACCTGACGGACGTGCTGGGGATCCTGCGCGAGGCGGGTCACCGGGTGGGTGCGGCGCTGGCGGCTGATCACCGTGAGATCGCCGGCATCAACAACCGGGTGCAGCTTGCGGAGGCGCGGCGGATTCTCAATGAGCGGTTGCTGACGCAGGCGATGCTGTCGGGGGTGACGATCGTCGATCCGGCGTCGGTGTTCGTGGATGTGTCGGTGACGTTCGAGCGGGATGTGGTGGTGCATCCGGGGACGCAGCTGCTGGGTGCGACGCATCTGGCGGAGGGCTGTGAGGTGGGTCCGAACTCGCGGCTGACGGACACGCGTGTGGGCGCGGGTGCGCGGGTGGACAACACGGTGTCGGTCGGTGCGGAGGTCGGTGAGGGGGCGTCGGTGGGGCCGTTCGCGTATCTGCGGCCGGGGACGCGTCTGGGCCGTAAGGGCAAGATCGGTACCTACGTGGAGACGAAGAACGCGTCGATCGGTGAGGGGACGAAGGTTCCGCATCTGTCGTACGTGGGTGACGCGACGATCGGTGAGTACACGAACATCGGTGCGGCGAGCGTGTTCGTGAACTACGACGGTCAGGACAAACATCACACGACGGTCGGGTCGCACTGCCGGACGGGTTCGGACAACATGTTTGTGGCTCCTGTCACGATCGGGGACGGCGCGTACACGGCTGCCGGCTCGGTGATCACGAAGGATGTGCCGCCCGGTTCGCTGGCTGTGGCCCGTGGTCAGCAGCGGAATATCGAGGGCTGGGTGGCCCGCAAGCGTCCGGGGAGTGCTGCCGCGAAGGCGGCGGAGGCGGCTTCCCGGGGGTCGGCCGAGGAGGGCTGACCGGAAACGGGTGCCTGAAACACGGCGTACCGTGATAAGTGCACATCCGCACCCCACCAGCTGAGACGGCCTCTCGCGAGTCGGCTGAGAGGTTTCTGGACATGCCCAGCTGTGACGACCTCTGAGGAGAAAGTGCTGTGACCGGGATCAAGACGACCGGCGAGAAGAAGCTGATGTTCTTCTCCGGCCGCGCCCACCCCGAGCTTGCCGAGGAGGTCGCCCAGCAGCTGGGTGTCGGGGTTGTCCCGACGAAGGCCTTCGATTTCGCCAATGGTGAGATCTATGTGCGGTATCAGGAGTCGGCGCGGGGTGCCGACTGTTTCCTGATCCAGAGCCACACGGCGCCGATCAACAAGTGGATCATGGAGCAGTTGATCATGATCGACGCGTTGAAGCGTGCGTCGGCGCGTTCGATCACGGTGATCGTGCCGTTCTACGGGTATGCCCGGCAGGACAAGAAGCACCGGGGCCGTGAGCCGATCTCGGCGCGGCTGATCGCCGATCTGATGCGGACGGCGGGTGCGGACCGGCTGCTGACGGTGGATCTGCACACGGATCAGATCCAGGGTTTCTTCGACGGTCCGGTGGATCATCTGTTCGCGCTGCCGCTGCTGGCGGACTATGTGGGCGCGAAGGTGGACCGGGAGAAGCTGACGGTGGTCTCGCCGGACGCCGGCCGGGTGCGGGTGGCGGACCGCTGGTGCGACCGTCTGGGTGCGCCGCTGGCGATCGTGCACAAGCGGCGTGACAAGGACGTGGCGAATCAGGTCACCGTGCACGAGGTGGTCGGTGAGGTGAAGGGCCGCGTGTGTGTGCTGGTGGACGACATGATCGACACCGGTGGCACGATCTGCGCGGCGGCGGACGCGTTGTTCGCGCACGGTGCGGAGGACGTGATCGTGACGGCGACGCACGGTGTGCTGTCGGGTCCGGCGGCGGACCGGCTGAAGAACTCGCGGGTGAGTGAGTTCGTGTTCACGAACACGCTGCCGACGCCGGGTGAGCTGAGCAGTGATCTGGACAAGATCAAGGTGCTGTCGATCGCGCCGACGATCGCTTCGGCGGTGCGTGAGGTGTTCGAGGACGGCTCGGTGACCAGTCTGTTCGACGAGCAGTAAGGGTTCTGCAGCCGGCCCCCGCGCGGGGTTCCGGTGATCGTTTTGAGTGCGGCCTCCCTGCCTGAGTACACTGTTGCAGTTGCTCGGCGAGGGAGGCCGTACTCGTCTGTCGAAGGCGTGAACACGGCGGTCCGTTATCGACGCGCTCTTCGTAGCAGGCCGTTCGTGGCCGGGTGACCACGTCCGTTTCTGACTTCGAGGAGTGAATATGTCTGAGGTGAAGATCTCCGCCGAGACGCGCACCGAGTTCGGCAAGGGTGCTGCTCGCCGTATCCGCCGTGCCGACAAGGTTCCCGGTGTTCTGTACGGTCACGGTTCCGACCCGGTGCACCTGACCTTCCCGGGCCACGAGATGCTGCTGGCGCTGCGTACGCCGAACGTGCTGATCTCGCTGGACATCGACGGCAAGAGCAACGAGCTGGCCATCCCGAAGGCCGTGCAGCGCGACCCGATCAAGGGCTTCCTGGAGCACGTCGACCTGCTGCTGGTGAAGCGCGGCGAGAAGGTCCGTGTGGACGTCCCGGTGCACGCCGAGGGTGAGCTGGCGCCGGGCGGCAACCTGCTGGAGCACGTCCTGGACTCGCTGCCGGTCGAGGCCGAGGCCACCCACATCCCGGAGCACGTGACGGTCTCCGTCGAGGGCCTGTCCTCCGGTGACTCGGTCCACGCGAAGGACATCGAGCTGCCGAGCGGTGTGACCCTGGCGGTGGACGAGGACGCCGTGGTGCTGCAGGTGCTGGCCGCGCAGACCGAGGTGCCCGAGGAGACCGAGGGCGAGGAGGAAGAGGCCGCCGAGGCCTGATCCCCTCTGGGCCTGTGGTCCGCTTCCCGGCGAGGCGGACGGCGGACCCGGGTCGTCGTTTCGTCGGCCGCTGTTCCCATGCGGGGCAGCGGCCGACGCGTATGAAGGAGACATGGACGTGACGACGGATGCGGCGGCTCCGTGGCTGATCGCGGGTCTGGGCAATCCGGGGCCCGATTACGCGGGGAACCGGCACAACGTGGGGTTCATGGTCGCGGATCTGCTGGCGGAGCGCATGGGCGGGCGGTTCAAGCGGTCCGGGAAGGCCCAGGCGCAGGTGGTGGAGGGCCGGATCGGTCCTCCGGGCCCGATGTCCCGGCGGGTGGTGCTGGCGAAGCCGATGTCGTACATGAATCTGTCCGGCGGGCCGGTGAACGCGCTGCGGGAGTTCCACAAGGTGCCGGTGGATCATGTGGTGGCCATCCATGACGAGCTGGACATCGGCTTCGGCGCGCTGCGGCTGAAGCGGGGTGGCGGGGACAACGGTCACAACGGGCTGAAGTCGCTGACGAAGGCGTTCGGTCCGGACTATCACCGGGTGCGGTTCGGGATCGGGCGTCCGCCGGGGCGGATGCCGGTGGCCGATTTCGTGCTGCGGGACTTCTCGCCGGCGGAGCGCAAGGAGCTGGACTACTTCGTGGACCGGGCGGCGGACGCGGTGGAGTGCCTGGTGATCGAGGGCCTGGAGCGGGCGCAGAGTACGTACAACTCCTGACTTGTCCCCCGCATGAGTTGACCGACCGCAGAGATATGGCCAAAGATCGCGGCCATGCCTTCTGCGGTGCTCTCTTTCGGACGGATCGCGGCGATGGGCACGGTGACCGTGCTGATCCTGATCGCCGGGGTGTGGGCGTCCTGGGGCTCGGCGCAGCACGTGATGCTGACCAAGGGGCGCGAGCGGGGCGCGGTCGAGGTGACGCAGTGCCGGCAGGGCACGTGCAGCGGCCCCTACACGCCGGTCTCGGCGGGCTCGCAGCCGCGGGACCGGGTGGTGCTGGAGGACTCGGTGGCCGTCACCGAGGGCGAGACCTATGCGGTGGTGCTGAAGCCGGGCGGTACTCAGGCCGTGCGGTCGGGTCCTGGCGGGGTGCTGTACGCGTGGGTGCCGCTGGGCGGTGCGCTGCTGCTGGCGTCGGTGGTGGTGGCCGGCGGCCTGCGCAGGACGCGGCCGGCGTGGGTGCTGGCCGGCTCGGGTGTGGCGCTGCTGACGGCGGCCTTCGTGCTGGTGTGATCCCTGGCCGGTGTGCTTCCCGGCGGGCGTTGTCCCTGATGTGACGGCGGCGCCCGCTGTCGTGATGCTCCGCATGTGCCGCTGTCGTACGGCCCCGGATGTGACGGTGCCCCCGTGCTCGCGTGGAGCGCGGGGGCACCGCTGTGTGTGCGGCCCTTGGGTCAGCCGGTGTTGCGCAGGCCCGCCGCCACGCCGTTGACGGTGAGCAGCAGGGCGCGGGAGAGCAGCGGGTCGGGCTCCTCGCCGGCGGCGGCCGCGTCGCGCTGCCGCTTGAGCAGGGCGACCTGGAGGTAGGAGATGGGGTCCAGGTAGGCGTCGCGGATGGCGAAGGTCTGCTTCAGGACGGGCTGGGCGTCGAGGAGTTCCTTCTCGCCGGTGACGCGCAGCACCTCGGCGACGGTCAGCTCGTGCTCGGCCTCGATGGTGTCGAAGACGTGCTTGAGCTCGTCGGGGACGAGGGTGTCGACGTAGTGCCGGGCGATCCGCAGGTCGGTCTTGGCGAGGGTCATCTCGACGTTGGAGATGAAGTTGCGGAAGAAGTGCCACTGCTGGTGCATCTCGTCGAGCACGGTGTCGAGGCCGGCCTCGCGCAGCGCCTTGAGTCCGGAGCCGACGCCGAACCAGCCGGGGACGATCTGCCTCGACTGGGTCCAGCCGAACACCCAGGGGATGGCCCGCAGCCCGTCCAGGCCGGCGCCGGAGTCGGGGCGGCGGGAGGGGCGGGAGCCCAGGTGCAGGTCGGCGAGCTGGTCGACGGGGGTGGAGGCGAAGAAGTAGGCGGGCAGGTCGGGGTCCTCGACCAGGCGCCGGTAGGCGGCGTGGGCGGCGTCGGAGACGACGTCCATGGCGGCGTCCCAGCGGGCGAGGGCCTCGTCGGACTGGCGGGGCGCGGTGTGCAGGGCGGAGGCCTGCAGGGTGGCGGCCACGGTCAGTTCCAGGTTCTCCCGGGCGAGGGCCGGGATGAGGTACTTGTCGGAGATGACCTCGCCCTGCTCGGTGACCTTGATCTCGCCCTCGAGGGTGCCCCAGGGCTGGGCGAGGATGGCGTCGTGGGTGGGGCCGCCGCCGCGGCCGACGGTGCCGCCGCGGCCGTGGAAGAGGCGCAGGCGGACGCCGTAGCGGTGGGCGACGTCGCGCAGGCGGCGCTGCGCGCGGTGGATCTCCCACTGGCTGGTGGTGATGCCGCCGAACTTGGAGGAGTCGGAGTAGCCGAGCATGACCTCCTGGACGTCCCCGCGCAGCGCGACCAGGCGCCGGTAGGACGGGTCGGAGAGCATGTCCTCGAGGATGGTGTCGGCGGCCTTGAGCTCGTCGGTGGTCTCCAGCAGCGGCACGATGCCAATCCTGGCCCAGCCGGCGTGCAGGTCGATCAGGCCGGCCTCGCGGGCGAGGACGGCGGCGGCGAAGACGTCGTCGGCGCCCTGGCACATGGAGATGATGTAGGACTCGATGACCTCGGGTCCGAAGACCTCCAGGGCCCGCTTGATGGTCTGGAAGACGCCGAAGGTCTTCTCGCCGGCCGCGTCGACGGGCGGCGGGGTGGGGGCGAGGGGCCGGCGGGAGCGGAGTTCCTTGGCGAGGAGCTTGGCGCGGTAGTCGCGCGGCATGTCGGCGTAGCGCCAGGACTCCTCGCCGAGCCGGTCGAACAGCTGGCCGAGGGCGTGGTGGTGGGCGTCGGCGTGCTCGCGGACGTCCATGGTGGCGAGCTGGAGGCCGAAGGCGGCGATGGTGCGGATGGTGCGGGCGAGGCGTCCGTCGGCGAAGAGGCCGCCGCGGTGCTCCCTGAGCGAGGTCTGCAGGATGCGCAGGTCGGCGAGGAGTTCGCCGGTGCCGAGGTAGTCGCGGCCGGGCTCGTGCGGGGTGCCCTTGGCGAGGCGCTGCTTGGTGTTCTGCAGCTTCTGGCGGATGCAGGTGGCCTTGAGCCGGTAGGGCTCCTCGGCGTTGAGGCGCTTGTAGCGGGGGCTGATCTCGGGGAGGTTGTCGAGGTCGGCCTTGAGGGAGGTGAGCAGTTCCTCGGTGGCGCCGGCGTAGCGGATGGAGCTGGAGAGCAGTCCGCGCAGCTCGTCGATCATCTCCAGCGCGTCGTTGATGCCGTGCTCGTGCTGGAGGATCAGGACCTCCCAGGTGACCTGGGGGGTGACGTTGGGGTTGCCGTCGCGGTCGCCGCCGATCCAGGTGCCGAAGGTGAGGGGGCGGGTGTCGTCGGGGAGCTTGACGCCGACGCGTTCGAGTTCGGCGGTGAGGTCCTCCAGGACGTCGCCGACGGCTTCGGCGTACAGCTCGTCGAGGTAGTAGATGGCGTTGCGGGCCTCGTCGGCGGGTTCGGGGCGGGCGACGCGCAGCTCGTCTGTCTGCCAGACGAGGTCGATGTTCTCGGCCAGCCGGGTGTCCAGGCGCCGCCGGTCGGAGGCGATGACCGGGGTGTCGAGGAGGGCGGCGATGCGGCGGAGCTTGTTGAGGACGGAGCGGCGTGCGGCCTCGGTGGGGTGGGCGGTGAAGACGGGCCGCACGTTGAGGTGCTGCACGGTCTGGCGCAGATGCTCGGGGTCGGCGTCCTTGAGCCGGTCGGCGGTGCGGGTGAGCGCACCGCCCTCGGCCGCGCGCCGGGCGCGCAGTTCGCGTCCGCGGTGCACCTGCTCGGTGACGTTGGCCAGGTGGAAGTAGGTGGAGAAGGCGCGCACCAGCTTGGCGGCGGTCTCGAGTTCTGTGCCGCGCAGCAGCTCGGCGGCGGCCTCGCCGTCCTCCCGGGTGAGGCGGCGGACCTTCTCGACGAGCTCCAGCAGCTCAGGGCCCTCCTGCCGGACCAGGGTCTCCCCGAGGAGGTCACCCAGTCGGCGGATGTCGGCACGCAGTTCGGCGCTCGTCGTGGTGGTCTGGTCGTCGGCACTGCTCACAGGTGCGGCTCCTTGCAGTGTTGAAGCTCGTCTGGGAGGGAACCCGGACGGCGTCGCGCGCGGCGGGCGCCGCATACGAAATGGGGCGTCCGGGAAGAATTCCGAGCGGACCGCGCTGTCCGACCGACTCCCAGGATAGGTGTCGGGCGGGACGCGCAGGCTCGCGGGCTCTTGCCGCCGGGCGACGCACTGCCATACTTACGAAGCCGTAGGTTACGGAACCGTAAGAACTCCTCCCGGTTCCGGCAGCCCCGGCACCACCCCCGTCCGCATACCCCACAGGGGACACGCATGACCTCAAGCTCCGATGTGATCGAAGAAGCCCCGAAGGCATCTGGATCCGACGTCGCCGCCGCGCCCTCCGCCACGCTGGGCGGTGAGCGCAAGCGTTCCATCGAGCAGATCACGCTGCTGCTCTTCATCATCGTTCCGTTCCTGGCACTGCTGGCGTCCGTGCCGCTGGCCTGGGGCTGGGGGGTGAGCTGGCTGGACCTCGGCCTGCTGGTGTTCTTCTACTTCCTCGGGTGCCACGGCATCACCATCGGTTTCCACCGGCACTTCACCCACGGCTCGTTCAAGGCGAAGCGGCCGCTGAAGATCGCGCTGGCCATCGCCGGGTCGATGGCGGTCGAGGGGCCGCTGGTGCGGTGGGTGGCCGATCACCGCAAGCACCACAAGTTCTCCGACGCCGAGGGCGACCCGCATTCGCCGTGGCGGTACGGGGAGACGATCCCGGCGCTGATCAAGGGCCTGTGGTGGGCGCACATCGGCTGGATGTTCGACGAGGAGCAGACGCCGCAGGACAAGTACGCGCCGGATCTGATCAAGGATCCGGCGATGCGGCGGATCTCCCGCCTGTTCGTGCTGTGGACGTCGCTGTCGCTGCTGCTGCCGGCGCTGATCGGCGGGCTGGTGACGATGTCCTGGTGGGGCGCCTTCACCGGTTTCTTCTGGGGTTCACTCGTCCGGGTGGCGCTGCTGCACCATGTGACGTGGTCGATCAACTCCATCTGCCACGCGGTCGGCAAGCGGCCGTTCAAGTCGCGGGACCGTTCGGGCAATGTGTGGTGGCTGGCCGTGCTGTCGTGCGGTGAGTCCTGGCACAACCTGCACCACGCCGACCCGACGTCGGCGCGGCACGGCGTGGAGCGCTGGCAGCTGGACTCCTCGGCGCGGCTGATCCGCTGGTTCGAGTTGCTGGGCTGGGCGTACGACGTGCGGTGGCCGTCACGCTCGCGTATCGATTCCCGCCGGAACACCACTGATGTCGGCTCCCGGCGCCGGAAGGAGACCGTCGAGGCGGCATGATGGTCGCCGTGGCCGACTCCAGCAGCATCCCGAGCAATGACAAGCCGCGGCGCACGCGCCGGACCCGGATGACCGGTGCGGAGCGCCGCCAGCAGCTACTGGAGATCGGCCGCACCCTCTTCGCGGCGAAGGGCTTCGAGGGCACGTCGGTGGAGGAGATCGCGGCGAAGGCCGGGGTGTCCAAGCCGGTGGTGTACGAGCACTTCGGCGGCAAGGAGGGCCTGTACGCGGTGGTGGTGGACCGGGAGATGCGCCGCCTGCTGGACATGGTGACCAGCTCGCTGACGGCCGGCCACCCGCGGGAGCTGTGCGAGCAGGCGGCGTTCGCGCTGCTGGACTACATCGAGGAGTACACGGACGGGTTCCGCATCCTGGTGCGTGACTCCCCCATCCCCCAGTCGACGGGGTCGTTCGCCTCGCTGATCTCGGACATCGCCACCCAGGTGGAGGACATTCTGGGCCGCGAGTTCAAGTCCCGCGGCTTTGATCCGAAGCTGGCGCCGCTGTACGCGCAGGCGCTGGTCGGCATGGTGGCGCTGACGGGCCAGTGGTGGCTGGACGTGCGCAAGCCGAAGAAGGCCGAGGTGGCGGCGCACCTGGTGAATCTGGCGTGGCACGGCCTGGACGGCCTGGAGCCGAAGCCGCGGCTGATCGGGCACCGCAAGAGCTGAACCCTTACTGCGACCGCGCCCGCCTGCCGGTCGGCCGCAGCTCCCCTCCCCCGTCCCGCCCTGGCCGGTCAGGCGTCCTCCCGGACGGGTTCGAGGAACTCCAGGCGGTTGCCGACCGGGTCGGCGGTGAAGAAGCGCAGGTGGCCCGGCAGGTTGTCGTCCCAGGTGACGGGGGCGCCGTGCCGGTCGAGCCGGTCGGCGTACTGCCGGATCCCGCTGACCCGGATGCCCGGGTGGGCCTTCCTGGCGGGGCGGAAGCCGTTCTCGATCCCCAGGTGCAGCTGGACGGGTCCGGACTGGAACCAGCAGCCGCCGCGGGCGGCGAGGGCGGGCGGCTTGGGGATCTCCCGCATGCCGAGGATGCCGCCGTAGTAGTCGCGCAGCAGGTCCTCGCTGCCGGCGGGCGCGGCGAGCTGGACGTGGTCGAGTGCGGTGATCATGGCGGGTGCTCCGCCGGCCGGTGAGGGCGCGTCCTTCGCGGGCTTGTGCGCGACGGCGAAGAGGCGGCGGAAGGGGAAGGCCGTGCCGTGGAGGCCCGGCGGGTAGGCGGTGCGCAGGGCGGCCCGGTACTCCTCGAGGAAGGCCTCGCGCCGCTCGGGCTCGTCGGCGAGGGCGGTGAGCACGGGCCGCAGTCCGGTGCCCTTCACCCAGTCCAGGACCGGGTCCTCGCCGGTGAGCAGGTGGATGTAGGTGGTCTCCCAGACGTCGGCGGTGCAGCCGGCGGCGGTGAGGCGGGCGAGGTAGTCCTGCGGGGCGAGCACGGCGTCGCTGTGGCGCAGGACGTGGCCGATGCCGTGCCGGTGGGCGATCTCGCGCATCAGGGCGTGGCTCGGGGCGTCGAAGTTGCCGGGGATCTGGAAGGCGAAGGTTCCGCCGGGGTTCAGCGCGGCCACCCAGTCGGCGAACCGGTCGGCGTGGCCCGGCACCCATTGCAGGGTCGCGCTGCTGATGATCAGGTCGTACGGCTCCTCGGGCGTCCAGGTGCGCAGGTCGGCGTGGACGAAGTCGAGGTGTCCGCCGCCCGGGGTGGGGCCGGCGTGGCCGGCGCGGGCCGCCTCGAGCATCTCGGGCGAGTTGTCGTAGCCGGTGATGCGGGCGGCGGGCCAGCGTTCGGCGAGCAGGGCGGTGACATTGCCGGCGCCGCAGCCGAGGTCGGCGATGCGGGGCGCGTCTGCCGCCGGTTCCGGGATGCGGGCGAGGAGTTCGGTGCTGGGCCGGGTGCGGTGGCCGGCGTGGCGCAGGTACTGCGCGGGGTCCCAGGTGGGGGTGACGGTCATCGGTCCTCCGTAAGTTGTTGGGCGCGTACCCACCCTGCAATCCCTATTCCTTGATGTCAAGAAACTCGATATCAAGAGACTTCACGTCGACACAACCACTACACTGATCGCCATGGAGGACGAGGTCGATCGGCTGGTCGCAGCGTGGCGCCGGGAGCGCCCGGACCTCGACGTGGAACCGCTCGAGGTGCTCAGCCGGGTCAGCAGGCTCGCCCGGCATCTGGACCGGGCACGCAGGCTCGCCTTCGCCGAGCACGGGCTCGAGCCCTGGGAGTTCGACGTACTGACCGCGCTGCGCCGCGCGGGCGCCCCCTATCAGCTCTCGCCGGGGCAGCTGCTCACCCAGACGCTGGTGACCTCCGGCACGATGACCAACCGCATCGACCGCCTCGCCAAGAAGGGCCTGGTGGAGCGGCTGCCCGACCCCACCGACCGGCGCGGTGTGCTGGTCCGGCTCACCGCCGAGGGACGCGACCGCGCCGACCAGGCCCTGGCCGGGCTGCTGGACCAGGAGCGGGCGATCCTCGCCGAGCTGTCCCGGGCGCAGCGCAGTGAACTGGCCGCCCTGCTACGCCAGCTGACCGCCCCGTTCGACAACATCCCCGGATAGGTCGACCGGTCCGACGCCCGCGCGGCGGGCGAGGGCGACCGCGGCGAGCGTGGAGTGGACGCCCAGCTTGCCGAGCACGTTCTGCATGTGCGTCCGCACCGTGTGCGGGGAGAGATACAGCCGCTCGGCGACGGCCTTGCGGCCCAGGCCCGCCACCATGCAGCGCAGCACCTCCCGCTCCCGCGGGGTGAGGGACTCCACCAGCCGCTCGCTCTCGGTGCGGTGCTTGCGGGCCGCGGTCAGCTCGCGCAGCACGCCGGTGAGCAGCGCGGGCGGCAGATGCGTCTCGTCGCGCAGCACGCCCCGGATGACGGTGAGCAGCCGGTTCAGCGAGCAGTCCTTGGCCACCCAGCCGGAGGCGCCGGCCTGCAGCGCGGAGGCCGCCCGCCGGGGGTCGTCCTTCTCGGCGAGCACCACGATCCGCACCTGCGGCTGGGCCGTGCGCACCCCGGCGACCAGGGCCATCCCGTCGACGAGGCCGTCCTCGTCGCCGTCCTGCACGGGCACCGCCGGACGGCCGCCGGGCACCTTGCCGCCCAGATCGGCGTCTACGAGCATCACGTCGAAGCGGCGCCCCTCGGAGGCGGCACGCTCCAGACAGCGCAGCGCCGCCGGGCCGCTGCCGGCCGCGGCCACCTCGACATCCGGCTCCGCGGCCAGGGCCGCGGCCAGCGACTCGGCGAAGATGCGGTGGTCGTCGACGACCAGGACTCGGATGCGTACCACGAAACCCCCTTCCCCGAGCTCTTCCGCAGAGCAGGGGATCGCTCACCGGCCCACCGGCACTGTTCATCAGGGTACGGACGGGGGCCGGGAGCGGAAGGTTATTCACAGAACTGGCGGTCCTGGCGCGTTTAGGGTGAGCCGCATGTTTCGTTTGGAGACAGAAGTCGACAAAGCCCGGCGTGATCTGCTCCGCAAGCGTCTGCGGGACACCAATACGGCCGCGTCCCCCGTGCTGCGCGCCCTGCGCGGCACCCCCGGCGAACGCGAGAACCCCCTGCATGTGTGGGCCATGGACGACTTCGGCGGCCTCGCGGGCGGCCTGGTCGGCCACACCTGGGCCTCCTGGCTCCACGTCAGCTACCTGTGGGTGGACGAGCGCCACCGGGGCACCGGCCTCGGCAGCCGCCTGCTGGCGCATGCCGAGCACCTCGCCGCCACCGAACGCGCCTGCGCCTCCGCCCGCGTGGAGACCTGGGACTTCCAGGCCCCGGACTTCTACCGGAAGCAGGGCTACGAGGTGGTGTGCCAGATCCCCGACTATCCGCCGGGGATCACCGAGTACACGCTGGTCAAGAAGCTGGTGACCCGGCACCGGTGAGCCGGTCCAGCCGCCGGGCGCCGGCCGACGGCACGGCCTCGAAGACGCGGGGCGGGGTGAGGTCCGCGGCGGCGAAGGCCTCCTCCACCGCCTTGGTGACGGCCGGGACGTCGGTGCTCTCGGTCAGCACGATCGCCGAGCCGCCGAAGCCGCCGCCGGTCATGCGGGCGCCGAGGGCCCCGGAGGCGAGAGCCGTCTCGACGACCAGGTCCAGCTCGCGGCAGGAGATGCGGAAGTCGTCGCGCAGCGAGGCGTGCCCCTCGACCAGCACGGGACCGATCGCCCGGATGTCACCCGCTTCCAGCAGCTCCACGACCCGCTCCACCCGCTGATTCTCCGTCACCACATGACGGACCAGCCGGCGCACCTCCTCCTCGTCGCCCAGCCGCGCCAGCGCCGCCTCCAGCCCGTCGTAGGGGATGTCGCGCAGGGCGTCGACGCCGAGCAGCGCCGCGCCCTTCTCGCAGCCGGCGCGGCGCTTGCCGTACTCGCCCTCGCTGTGGCTGTGCTTGACCTGGGTGTCTACGACGAGCAGGCGCAGCCCCTCGGCCTCAAGGTCGAAGGGGATCTGACGCTGCGAGAGGTCCCGGGTGTCGAGGAACAGCGCGTGCCCGGCCTCGCAGCAGGCGGCGGCCGTCTGGTCCATGATGCCGACGGGCGCGCCGACATAGACGTTCTCGGCGCGCTGGCACAGCCGGGCCAGCTGCCGGCCGCGCAGGCCCAGGGAGAACAGGTCGTTCAGAGCCGAGGCCACCACGACCTCCAGGGCGGCCGAGGAGGACAGGCCGGCGCCGGCCGGGACCGTGGACGCCAGATGGATGTCCGCGCCGGTCACGGCGTGACCGGCCTCCCGCAGCGCCCACACCACGCCCGCCGGGTAGGCGGTCCAGTTCTTGTCCGACCCGGGCGCCAGGCCGTCCACGCTCATCTCCGCGACCGGCTCGGGCACGTCCGCGGAGTGCAGGCGCAGCACGCCGTCGTCGCGGCGGGCGACGGCCGCGACCGCGGTGTGCGGCAGCGCGAACGGCATCACGAAGCCGTCGTTGTAGTCGGTGTGCTCACCGATGAGGTTGACGCGGCCCGGTGCCGCCCACACCCCGTGCGGCTCGGCCCCGTACAGCCGGGTGAACTCCGCTGCCACCGTCCCGCTCATCCGCTGCCCCTTCATCGGACGTCCTGAGCCGCGCGCCGCCGGGCGAACTCCCACGCGTCCGCGACGATGCCGGCGAGGTCCGTGCGCTTCGGCCGCCAGCCCAGCTTCTCGCGGGCGGCGTCCGCGGAGGCCACCAGCACCGCCGGGTCGCCCTCCCGGCGGGGTGCCACGACCTCGGGGACCGGGTGGCCGGTGACCCGGCGGACGGTGTCGACGACCTCGCGGACGGAGAAGCCGTTGCCGTTGCCGAGGTTGCAGATGAGGTGCTCGCCGGGGGTGGCGGCGCGCAGCGCCAGCAGGTGGGCCTCGGCGAGGTCGGCGACATGGATGTAGTCGCGCACGCAGGTGCCGTCCGGGGTGGGGTAGTCGTCGCCGTAGACCGAGATGGCCTCCCGCCTGCCCTGCGCGACCTGGAGGACCAGCGGGATGAGGTGGGACTCGGGGTCGTGCCGCTCGCCGTGGTCGCCGTAGGCGCCGGCCACGTTGAAGTAGCGCAGGGAGACCGCGCCCAGGCCGTGGGCGGCGGCCTCACCGCTGATCATGTGGTCCACGGCGAGCTTGGAGGCGCCGTAGGGGTTGGTGGGGGCGGTGGGGGCGGACTCGGCGATGGGCACCTCGGCCGGCTCGCCGTAGGTCGCCGCCGTGGAGGAGAACACCAGGGTGCGCACGCCCGCCTCGCGCATCGCGGCGAGCAGCGCCATGGTGCCGCCGACGTTGTTGTCCCAGTACTTCTCGGGCCGCACGACCGATTCGCCGACCTGGGAGAAGGCGGCGAAGTGCAGCACCGCGTCGTACGACGGATCCAGCCATTTGGCGGAGTCGCGGATGTCGCCCTCGATGAACGAGGCGCCCTCGGGCACGCCCTCGCGGAAGCCCGTGGAGAGATTGTCGAGGACGACGACCTCGTCGCCGGCCTCGATCAGATGCTGGGCGACGACGCTGCCGACATAGCCCGCACCCCCGGTGACCAGGTACTTCTCGCTCATGAAGTGGCTACCTCCCGCAGTCGCTGGGCCGCGCGCTCCGGCGGCACGTCATTGATGAAGACGTTCATGCCGGACTCGGAACCCGCGAGGAACTTCAGCTTGCCGGAAGTGCGGCGGATGGTGAAAAGCTCGAGGTGCAGCGCGAAGTCGTCGCGTGTCACGCCGCCGTACTCCTCCAGCGGGCCGAACGGCGCCTGGTGCCAGGCGGCGATGTACGGCGTCGGGGGCTCGTCGGTGCCGAAGATCCGGTCGAAGCGCCGCAGCAGTTCCAGATAGACGGGGGCGAACTCCGCGCGGGCCGCCTCGTCGAGGCCGAGCAGGTCGGGGACCCGGCGCTTGGGGTACAGGTGGACCTCGTACGGCCAGTGCGCCGCGTACGGCACGAAGGCGGCCCAGTGGTCACCCTCCAGGACGACACGTTCCCCGGCGAGTTCCCGCTCCAGCACCGCGTCGAAGAGGTTCTCCCCGCTGGTCGCCGCCTTGTGCGCCGCCACTTGGCGCAGCATCAGGGCGGTGCGGGGGGTGGTGAACGGGTAGGCGTAGATCTGCCCGTGCGGGTGCTGGAGGGTGACGCCGATCTCGGCGCCCCGGTTCTCGAAGCAGAAGACCTGCTCGACGGCAGGCAGATGCGACAGCTCCGAGGTCCGGTCCGCCCAGGTCTCCAGGACCAGCCGGGCCTGCCGCTCGCTCAGGTCGGCGAAGGAGGCGTCGTGGTCGGAGGTGAAGCACACGACCTCGCAGCGGCCGGAGTCCCCGGCCAGCGAGGGGAAGCGGTTCTCGAAGACGACCACGTCGTAGGAGGAGTCCGGGATCTCGCTGAGCCGGTCGCCCTCGGAGGGGCACAGGGGGCATTCGTCGGCCGGCGGGTGATAGGTGCGGCCCTGCCGGTGGGAGGCGATGGCGACGCTGTCCCCGAGCAGCGGGTCGCGGCGGATCTCCGACGTGGTGACGGTGACGTCCAGCGGGCGGCGGTCGGGCGCGTCGCGGACGGTGTCGTCGCTGAGGTCGTAGTAGATGAGCTCGCGACCGTCGGCCAGTCGGGTCGAGGTCTTCTTCACGCCGGACGCTCCATTCGAGCCGCACTGTTCAACAGAACTCAACATACCAAAACACGACTCACCACCCGGGTCAACATCACAATCAAACAAAGCTCACCAACAAAAGTGTTCGCCGAGATCCTCGGCATGGCCGCGAACAGCGCGCAGTACGGCGTCTACACCACCCACTGGTACTGGATCGGCGCCATCCCGGCGATGGTCTTCCTGGGCCTGGTGATGATGCCTTCTACTACGGCTCCAAGGTCCGCTCGGTCCCGGAGTTCCTGCTGCTGCGCTTCGACAAGGCCGCACACCTGCTCAGTGCGGTCCTGTTCGCCTGCGCCGCCATCCTCATCGCCGGCGTCAACCTCTACGCCCTGGCGATCGTGGTCGAGGCCCTGCTGGGCTGGCCGGAATGGGTGGCCATCGTCGTCGCCGGCTTCTTCGTGCTCGCCTACATCACCCTCGGCGGCCTGTCCTCCGCCATCTACAACGAGGTGCTGCAGTTCTTCGTGATCCTCGCAGCGCTCATCCCGATCACCGTGCTGGGCCTGCGGAGCGTGGGCGGCTGGGACGGCCTGTCCGACAAGCTCACCGCCTCCCACGGCGACAACTTCATGACCGCCTGGGGCGGCACCGGCATCGGCAGCGACAACCCGCTCGGCGCCAACTGGCTGACCATCGTCCTCGGCCTCTTCTTCCTCCTCTGGCTCAAACTCTCCCCCACAGTCCCCCGTTATGGTTTCCGCGGTCCTGCAAGAGGGCCGCTGGCCTCCGGGCCCGGCATGACTGTGTCCCCCTGTCGAT
>NZ_BAAAGU010000081.1:0-19826 GCF_039524635.1 Streptomyces thermocarboxydovorans
ACATCGTCCGCGGCTACTTCAGCGGCCCACACGTCCGCTACGTCCTGGACGAGAACCCCATGAGTTTCTGATCAATATGCGAATGCCGGAGGAGTGAGCGCGGGTGCGCTCGAATGGCCGCCGGGGGGCGCGGCCCGGGTGGGGCTTGTCGGGGGAACGCCCGGCCACGGGGGAGGGTCGGGTGCGAGCCCGCGGGAACGGCTCGGTAACCTAAGGCCGCTGACAGACGCTTACCGACCCTCCAGGCGGCTTTACCGTCGCCACGCTCGAGTCAAGGAGTTGCCGCCGCCGTGAGCAGCAGCCTTCGACGCGGCGCCCTCGCCGCCGCCATCGCAATCTCCATCGCCTCGCTCTCCGCGTGCGCGGCCGGCAACAACGCGCAGACCCTGCAGGTCAAGCCGGACAACGCGGCGACGACCGTCGGCAACATCAAGATCCAGAACGCCACGATCATCACCCCGGCCGAGCGCGAGTCCACCGGCCCGTCCGTGGTCTCCGCCACGCTCTTCAACCAGGGCGACACCCCCGAGACGCTGGAGTCGATCACCGTCCCGGGCACCGGCAAGACCGCGCGGCTCTCCCCCGCGAAGGGCCAGAGCCTGACCATCCAGCCGGGCGGCCGGCTGATCCTGGGCGGCAAGGGCAACGCCTCCGCGGTGCTGCCGGCCAGCCGCGAGAACATCCAGGACGGCAACATCCAGAAGATCACCTTCACCTTCAGCAGGACCGGTGACGTGAGCCTGGGAGCCTTCGTCTTCCCGGCCGAGCACTTCTACAAGGAGTGGGGCCCCAGCGAGGAGCCCGCCGCTCCGGGCGCCACGACGGAGCCGTCCGCCAGTGCCTCCGGCGAGGCCTCGAAGTCCCCGGAGGCCGGGGAGTCGGCGGGTGCCGGCGAGTCCGCCGGGGCCGAGGAGTCCGGCGCCCCGTCGGGCACCCCGTCGGACGCGGCGTCCGCGAGCCAGCAGGCCGGCTGACCCGAATTTCGGACAACGGACAACGGACAACAGGGGCGGGACCCGATTCGATCGGGTCCCGCCCCTGGCGTTTCACCGGCCCGGCGTTCCGGCCGCGCAGTTCACCGGGCCGGGTGTTCCGGCCGGGTGTTCCTGGCCGGGTGTTCCTGGCCGGGCCGCTCACCGGCCCAGGTGTTCCGGCCGGGTGTTCGCGACCGGGTGTTCCTGGCCGGGCCTCTCACCGGCCCAGGTGTTCCGGCCGGGTGTCTCGCGCCCCGCGGCTCAGGGCTCGAACTTGTAGCCCAGCCCCCGGACCGTCACCAGGTAGCGCGGCGCGCCCGGGTCCGGTTCGATCTTGGCGCGCAGGCGCTTGACGTGGACGTCGAGGGTCTTGGTGTCGCCCACGTAGTCGGCGCCCCAGACCCGGTCGATCAGCTGCATCCGGGTGAGGACCCGGCCGGCGTTGCGCAGCAGCATCTCCAGCAGGTCGAACTCCTTCAGCGGCAGATCGACCTTGATGCCGCCCACGGTCACCACGTGCCGGTCGACGTCCATGCGGACCGGGCCGGCCTCCAGCGCCGTCGGGGCCGTCTCCTCGTGGCCGTCGCCGCGGCGGCGCAGCACGGCACGGATACGGGCGACCAGCTCGCGGGAGGAGAAGGGCTTGGTGACGTAGTCGTCGGCCCCTATCTCCAGGCCGACCACCTTGTCGATCTCACTGTCCTTGGCGGTCACCATGATCACGGGGACGTTGGAGCGGCCGCGCAGCTGGCGGCACACCTCGGTGCCCGGCAGCCCGGGCAGCATCAGATCGAGGAGGACGAGGTCGGCGCCGTTGCGCTCGAACTCGTCGAGTCCGTCGGGCCCGGTGGTCGCGACGGCGACCTCGAAGCCCTCCTTGCGGAGCATGTACGACAGGGCGTCGGAGAAGGACTCCTCGTCCTCGACGACGAGCACTCGGGTCACGGAAGGACCTCCGGGGAGGGAAGCGTTTCGTACGCGGTTGTGTCGGACGGGACAGCTGAGTGGGGGGAGGCGGAACGGGGAGCGGGACGCGTCCGGCCGGCCTCGCCGTCGTGGCGGCCGGAGCCGTCGTGGTCGTCGTGGTCGTCGTGGTCGTCGGAACGGTCGTGGTCGTCGGAGCCATGGAGGACGTCGGAGCCGCCACGGTCGTCGGAAACGTCGTGGTCGTCGGAAACGTCGTGGTCGTCGGAGCCCTCGAAGCCGTTGGCGCCCTCGAGGTCGTCGGATCCGTCGCGGTCGGTCTGCCGCCGGCCGGTGCGGGCACGTACCGACCCGGCCTCCGGCAGTCGCAGCGTAAACGTCGAGCCCTGGCCCTCGGCACTCCACACCGTGACCTCCCCGCCGTGCGAGGCCGCCACGTGCTTGACGATCGCGAGGCCGAGGCCCGTGCCGCCGGTGGCGCGGGAGCGGGCCGGGTCGACGCGGTAGAAGCGCTCGAATATGCGCTCCTTGTCCTTGTCGGAGATGCCGATGCCCTGGTCGGTGACCGCGATCTCGATGAGGTCCCCGCCGGGCTGGGCGACCCTGCGGGCCGTGACGCCGACGCGGGTGCGGGCGGGCGAGTAGTTGACGGCGTTCTCGACCAGGTTGCCGAGCGCGGCGGCCAGCTGGCCGCGGTGTCCCCACACGGCCAGGTCACCGTCGCTCTCCCGGCGCCCGTCGCCGCTCTGCTCGGCTCCTTCGGGCACCCCCACGTTCGAGACCATGGTGATCTGCTTGGTGCCGGCCGCGTGCCGGCAGCGGTCGACGGCCTCGGCGACCAGCTCGTCCACCCGGACCGGCTCGGCGTCCTCCAGCGGATCGTCGTTCTGCACCCGGGAGAGGTCGATGAGCTCCTGCACCAGGTTGGTGAGCCGGGTCGCCTCGATCTGCATCCGCCCGGCGAAGCGCTGCACGGCCTCCGGGTCGTCGGCGGCGTCCATGACCGCCTCGGAGAGCAGGGAGAGCGCACCGACCGGGGTCTTCAGCTCATGGCTGACGTTGGCGACGAAGTCCCGCCGCACCGCCTCGATCCGGCGGGCCTCGGTGAGATCCTCGACCAGCAGCAGCACCAGCCGGGAACCCAGCGGGGCCACCCGTGCGGACACCGCGAGGGCCTCGCCCCGCCCGGTGCCGCGCCGCGGGAGGTCCAGTTCGACCTGCCGTATCTCGCCATCGCGCCGGGTGTCACGTGCCATCTTCAGCATGGGCTCCACGGCGAGCTTGCCGCCCCGGACCAGCCCGAGGGCGTAGGCGGCGGAGCTGGCCTTGACCACGTCGTCGGCCTCGTCGAGGACCACGGCGGAGGAGCGCAGCACGGACAGGACGGTGTCCACGCCCGGCGGCAGCACCGGGTCGGTGTGCAGGGAGCTGCGGGTGGGGCGCTTCTGCTCGCGCTCGCTGAACCGGAACGCGAGCATGGCGATGACACCGGTGAGCACCCCGGCGATCGCTGCCGCTGCGGCGACCGCCGCGTTCACGTCCATGCCTCCAGGTTAGGCACGGCCCCGGCGGCACCCCCAGCCGCCGAGGGCGGTACTCGAACACTCGTCGCCCAGAGTTCACCTGGGCGCCAGGGACGGTTCATTCGAGGTGACGGAAACGGACGCGTGGCGCACGGACCGTGGGAGCGTGGGAAGGAGCCCCGGCAGCCGGGCCCGAGCCGGTGCGCCCCGGACGACCCCGTTTCGGCCCTGCCCGACCCCGTCCGGACCCCGAGAATCCGGACCCCGAAAAGACGCACCGACCCCGAAAAGACGCACCGACCCCGAAGAGACGCACGAGAGGAAGCCTGATGCGGGACGCGTACCACGAGGAACTGGATTCGATCGGCGACGGTCTGGTGGAGATGGCCCGCCTGGTCGGATCGGCGATCGGGCGCGCCACGACCGCCATCCTCGACTCGGATCTGAAGCTGGCCGAGAGCGTGATCGAGGCCGACCAGAAGGTCGACGAGCTCCAGCACGATCTGGAGGCCCGGGCGATCGCCCTGCTGGCCCGCCAGCAGCCGGTCGCCACCGACCTGCGGATAGTCGTGACCTCGCTGCGCATGTCGGCCGACCTGGAGCGCTCCGGCGACCTCGCGCAGCACGTGGCGAAGCTCGCCCGGCTGCGCTACCCGGCGCACGCGGTCCCCGCCGACCTGCACGCGACGATCCTGGAGATGGGCCAGCTCGCCCAGCGGCTGATGGCCAAGGCGGCGGAGGTGATCATCACCAAGGACGTCGACCTGGCGCTCCAGCTGGAGCAGGACGACGACGCGATGGACCTGCTGCACCGCACCCTGTTCCAGCACCTGATGGACGACCGCTGGAAGCACGGCATCGAGACGGCCGTCGACGTCACCCTGCTGGGCCGCTACTACGAGCGCTTCGCCGATCACGCGGTGTCGGTCGCCAAGCGGGTGGTGTACCTGGTGACCGGCGAGCACGCGGACGAGATCCAGGCGGACATGCAGCAGGAGATCCAGGCGTAGAGCTCCGGGCGCAGGAAGTTCTGGGCGCGGGGAGATCTGAGTGTGGCGCTGCCGTCCGCCGGTGGCACGGCACCCGGGTCAGATCCGCCAGCGCGTGCGGCCGGCCGGTCAGGGCGCGTACGAGCCTCAGTGCGCCGTTGATGCGCCCGGTCGGGTGGGCTTCCAATGAGCACAGGCACCGGCGTCGAGGAGGGACCCATGTCCGAATCCCCCAGCACCACGCCCGACCCCACGCAGGACCGCGAGACCGAGCAGCCCGCCGAGATCAGGAACCTCACCCTGATCGCCGCCTGCGGCTGCGGCTCGGGCTGCGGCTGTGGATGCCAGTCGGGCAACCCCTGCCAGTGCGGCTGACGCCGCAGGGCTCGTTCCGCAAGGCTCTCGCTCACCACACGCTCACCACACCCGAAGGACCTCGCGCCGGACGGCCGGGGTCCTTCGGCATGCCCCCGGCGCCACCCGGGACCACGATGGAAGAAATGGAAGAAGCGGACTGCTTCAGGGGGGCCAGCCGAGAAGGAAGGTGCCGGCCATGACGCGCTTCATGGATGTCCACCACGGCGCTCACGGGGTCACGGAGGACCAGCTCAGGCAGGCGATGAAGGCCGAGGCCGAGCTGGAGGAGGAAGAGGGCGTCCGGTTCCAGCACGTCTGGGCCGACCCGGAGTCGGGCACGGTGTACTGCCTCACCGACGGCCCGTCCGCCGATGCCGTCCAGCGCGTCCACGAGCGCAGCGGCGGCTTCCGCCCCGACGAGATCCACCCGGTCCCGCTGTCCCTGTGAGCGCCCCCTCCGTAGTGCCTTAGAAGGCAGCGACCTCTAGGACGCACCGACCCCGGACCGCGCCGTCCCCTGCCCGCCCTTGGCGGCATCGTCCCTCGGCTCGTCCTCCGGCAGCCGGCGCGCCAGCACCGCGTACCCCGCACCCGCGACGGTGCCCAGGCCCGCGCACGCGCCCCACAGCCACCCGGCACCCGCCCGGTCGATGACGAAGCCCGACATCAGCGGGGCGACCAGCGCCGCCACCGCCCAGGACATGGTGTACATGCCCTGGTAGCGCCCCCGCCCGTGCACCGGGGACAGCCGCACGACGAGTCCCGTCTGCGTGGGCGCGTTCACGATCTCGGCGAGGGTCCACACGCACACGGTGAGGGCGAAGACGCCGACCGACCCGGCGAACGCGGTGAGGCCGAAGCCGTACCCGGCGAGCACCGAGGAGATCACCAGCAGCCGCACGGGGTCGCGGTGCTGGATGAACCGGGTCACCGGGATCTGCAGCGCCACGATGAGCACGCCGTTCACCGCGATGGCCAGCCCGTAGTCGGCCGGGGAGAATCCGGCCAGGCCCATCGCCACCGGCAGCCCCACATACGCCTGCTGGAAGATCAGCGCGATGAGGAAGGACAGCCCGACGACGCCCATGAACCGCCCGTCGCGCAGGACCGTGCCGAGCGAGACCGAGTCCTCCCGGGCGATGGTCTCGGCGTTGCGCACCGGCCGCGACTCGGGCAGCTTCACGAACACCACGACCGCGCAGATCAGCGTCATCGCGGCCTCGATCAGGAACCCGGCGAGGTAGCTGTGCTCGGCGATGAAGCCGGCCGCCATGGAGGAGACGGCGAAGCCGAGGTTGATGGCCCAGTAGTTGAGGGAGAAGGCGCGAATCCGGTCCTCGGGCCGCACGATGTCGGCCATCATCGCCTGCACGGCCGGCCGGGAGGCGTTGGAGGCCATGCCGACGAGGAAGGCGACGGCGGCGATGGCGACCGGGTGGTGCACGAACCCGAGCGCGGCCACGGACACGGCGGTCGACACCTGCGCCACGAGCAGCGTGGGCCGGCGTCCGAGCCGGTCCGTCATGACCCCGCCGCCGAGCGACGAGATCACACCGCCCAGCCCGTGCAGCGCGGCGACCAGACCGGCGTACGTGGCGGAGTAGCCGCGGTCGAGAGTCAAGTACATCGCCATGAAGGTGGCGACGAAGGCACCGAGCCGGTTGACCAGAGTGCTGGTCCACAGCCACCAGAACGCCGGGGGCAGCCCCGACACGGTTTCCCGGACCGCCCGCCTGGCACGGACGACGGCAGACATGGAACCCCCCGGCTGGACGGACGAAGCCCCCGAGGGGGCCGTAAGTGGAGCCCCCGCAGGGACCGTAAGCGGCATAAGCAGCGGACACAACTTACAAACGCGCCCCGGCCGGGACCACTCAATTAACGGATCCCGTCAACCGTCCGCCCAGCGGGCAGCCCGCGCGGGGGACACGGGCCGTGGATTACGCTCGGCCCCATGGCCGACGCACCGTACAAGCTGATCCTCCTCCGCCACGGCGAGAGCGAGTGGAACGAGAAGAACCTGTTCACCGGCTGGGTGGACGTCAACCTCACCCCGAAGGGCGAGAAGGAGGCGACGCGCGGCGGCGAGTTGCTCAAGGACGCCGGTCTGCTGCCCGATGTCGTGCACACCTCCCTCCAGAAGCGCGCCATCCGCACCGCGCAGCTCGCCCTGGAGGCGGCGGACCGCCACTGGATCCCGGTCCACCGCAGCTGGCGTCTGAACGAGCGCCACTACGGCGCCCTGCAGGGCAAGGACAAGGCGCAGACACTCGCCGAGTTCGGCGAGGAGCAGTTCATGCTGTGGCGCCGCTCCTACGACACCCCGCCGCCGCCGCTCGACCGCGACGCCGAGTACTCCCAGTTCTCCGACCCGCGCTACGCGACCCTCCCGCCGGAGCTGCGCCCGCAGACGGAGTGCCTGAAGGACGTCGTCGTCCGCATGCTCCCCTACTGGTTCGACGCGATCGTCCCCGACCTGCTCACCGGCCGCACGGTCCTGATCGCCGCCCACGGCAACAGCCTGCGCGCCCTGGTCAAGCACCTGGACGGCATCTCCGACGCCGACATCGCGGGCCTGAACATCCCCACCGGCATCCCCCTCTCCTACGAACTCGACGCCGACTTCAAGCCCCTGAACCCCGGCGGCACCTACCTCGACCCGGAGGCAGCGGCCGCGGCCATCGAGGCTGTGAAGAACCAGGGCAAGAAGAAGTAGGGTTTGTGATCATGCCCCTGAGCTGCGCATACGGCGCGACTCAGGGGCATTTTCACGGTCTGGGCCCTCTCTGGGCCCTCAGGCCCCCCGGTCCTGTGGCCGGAGCGCCCGCCCGAGGGCCTTTCGTGCCCGGTCCCGGCTGCTCGGCATGAGGTGCGCGTACACCTTGAGCGTCAGTCCCGGATCGGAGTGCCCGAGGTACTCAGCGAGGGCCTTGATGCTTTCCCCGGCGTCCAGGAGGACGGAGGCGTAGAAGTGCCTCAGGGCGTGCATGCCGTGCTCGCGGGCGGCTGCGTGCTCCCGGCTCTTGGCCTTGGGGATGACACCGGCCTTGGCGAGCGCGGGCTTCCAGTGGTCCTCGTTCAGCGACGTACGCCAGACGTGCCCACCGTTCGGGCCCGTGAAGATGAGCCGCCGGGTCACCGGCTGGCCGTTCGCTCGCATCCACGGGAGCTTGATCTCCACAGGCGGGAACCGCTGCATGTGCTGCTGTAGCGCCTCTGCCACCGGATCGGGCAGAGGTACGTCACGGAGCTTGCCGCCCTTCGGAGGCGCGAACACGGGCTTGCTCAGGCTCAGCTTGAGTTGCTGCACCACGTGCAGGGTGCCGCTGTCGAAGTCGATGTCATCGACGGACAGGCCGAGGATCTCGCCTTGCCTCAGGCCGCATCCGGCGCCCACGTCGACCATGGGCCGGAAGCGCTCGACCATGGCGGCGCGCACGGCGAAGACGCGCTCAGGCTCCCAGGGGACGACGCGTCGCGCGCCTATGGCCGGCGGGGACACCGTCCGCGAGTTGCAGGGGTTCCGGCGCAGGCATCCGTCCTCCACGGCAGCGGAGAGCACGGCACGGACGTTGGAGAAGATGACGCGGGCGTACGCGCCGGACATGCCAGACGCTTCGAGCTGCGTCACGAACTCCCGGATGTGGCCCGGCTGGAACGACCCGAGCCGATGAGCCCCGATGCGCGGGAAGGCGTGCAGCCGGAGCTGAGACTCCATCGACGCCCGCGTATTCGGGTCGCCGCTCTGGCTCGCGAGCCACTTCTCTGCGAACTCCTGAAACGTCGTACGGGACGCGTTCGGGTCGATGAAGTCACCGCGGGCTACGTCAGCCTGCATGGCGCTCAGCCACTGCTCGGCTTGGCGCTTCTGTCCATCGGGGAATGACTTCTCCTTCCGCTTCCCCTCCGGCGTGAAGTAGCGGGCGCGGTAGCGCATGCCCTTGCCGTGGCGGTCGGTCTTGACGCGGACGGTCTTGCCGTCGGCATCGGTCGTGGTCTTGAACCACCGGTCGTGGATGTGGCCTGCCATGGTCAGGCATCTCCCTTCAAGAGGTGGGCAACTTCGGTCTTCACGAGCCAGCGCTCTGCGTCGCGGCGGCTCCGGAAGGTCTTGGCCTTGCGGGTGCCGTTGCCGTCGATGAAGTGGGCGCGGTAGCGCGGCTGTTGGCCGTGGCGAGTAGTGCGGACGCGGTCGCCCTCGGGGCGGCGACGCCGGTACCAGCGGTCTTCCAGATGGATGGCCATGGGGCTGTGGGCTCCTTGTCAGTTGAGGGCCGCAGGGTGCGGCCGGTAGCAGGGCGCGGAAGGGCCAGGGAGCGGCCATCCGGCCGGTTTCGGGGTGTGCTCGGGGAGACCCGCTACTTGCTACGGGCCTGATCACGGGGGTTTGGGGTGCTAGCGGGGTTGCTACCGGTAGCGGGTGAGGGTGCTACCGGTAGCGGGGGCTCCGGCGCGGCGTCAGGGAGGCAGAGACACGGGGTGTCGGGCGGCTTCCTGAGGGGGGATTCGGGGGTGCTGGGGGCGTACCTCCCTGACTCCCTGAGAGGCCATTTGCGCTGATCAGGTGGAGGGAGGCGCCCCGGGGAGGCGGTGAGGGAGTTCTCCCTGCCTCCCTCGGTCGGCGTGCCGCGCCTCCCTGTCCTCCGAGCGCTAGCGGAACCTCTAGCGCTAGAGGGTCGCGCCCTAGCGCCGGCGGGTCAGGCCGCGTCTTCGAGGGCGGTCCGTTCGGTCACCCACGCCTGTACGGCGACCGGGTCGAAGCGCAGGTAACGGCCGACGCGGAAGCCGGGCGGGCCGATGCGCTTACGACGCCACTGGTAGACGGTCTCGACGCTCGGCAGGCTGAACATGGTGACCAGGTCTTCGGGGGTGAGGAAGCGGTCCGGCAGGCCGCCCCGCAGGATCGCGCACGGGTCGGTCGGCTCTTTGGCGGCCATGGCTTTGGTGACTCCTCGTGTCCGGTGGGCGGTGCGTGAGCGTGGTGCCGGTAGCCGTCCTAGAGAGTTGGTGCATTTCAGCGTCCGCAGCGTCCTAGCGTCCGTATGGCCACGTTGTCGCAGGCCATTGAGTGTGAGGGATGCGGACGCTAGTGCGGACGCTGCGGACGTTGGACGGCTGTAGCGTCCGCAGCTTCGACGTGTCCGGGCCGCTGGAATGCGGCCCGGCCCGGCGGGTCTTCCGGCTACGTCAGGGCTGTTCAGGCGGGGTTCTTCCCTCCCCGAGCGGGGCCGTCTCCGGCCAGAGAGAGCCTTGGTCGGGTGTGGACGCTGACTCTTCCCAATCGGGTGCACGGGAGAGGATCAGGAGCTTGTGTCGGTGCCGGTCGCGGCTACGCTGCGTGTCGTCCACCGTGATCCCGATGGACCGCAGCAACGGCGCCAGCCGCTTCACCCGGCCGCCCGCGCGGGTGGCATCCTTGGGCCAGCCCTGCGGACGGATCCCGCCCGGCAGCGGCAGCACTTCGAGCAACTGGGCGGCCGTGCCTTGCCAGGTGCCCACCTGGTCAACCAGGGCGGCGATGGCAGCGCCGAACGGATCGCCCTCCAACGCGTCCGTGGCGACGTTCGCCGACGTGGCCAGGTACTCGTCAAGGGTGTGCCAGTCCATGACCTGGTCGACGGCCGCGAGCACGCGAGCGAAGTCGGCCATGCGCGGCATGGTGTCCAGTCGCACCGACGGGAGTACGGCCAGCACACACGCGAGCAGATCGAAGAGCGCTCCGAGCACGGCGGGCCGTACGGCCTCGAACGCGGCGTTCAGCTCTTCCTCGGTGCGCCGCCGGTCTTCCTCGATCAACTGGAGATCGAGCATGAGGAGGCGTTCGGCGAGGTCTCCGGCGAGAGCTCCTGCGTCGATGGTGGTCATGGCCAGCACCCGCCGGAACGTCAGCACCACCACGTCGTCATCGGTGTACAAGGCCCGGTCCACGATGCCGTCACCGGTCACGGCCTTGCACAGGGTGTCCGAGAGCCACGGCGGGATGGTGCTGATGTTGTCCAGGCACAGAGCCCACGAGTTGAAGGCCTGCGCCGCCCACGCCTTGACGTCGCGCGGCTGACTCCGCTTGGACGCTGGGGACGGGTCGATCAGGTTCACGACCATCTCAGCCGTCTTCGACTTGCCCGTGCCCTGCTCGCCCTTGAAGGTGAGCACAGGGTGCGGGATGTGCGGAATCCACGCCGCAACCAGCCATGCGGCCAACTGCCGGAACGTCTGCTCGTCCATGTTCAACAGCGCGTGCAGCTTGGCCAGGCCGTCGCCGTCCAGCACGGGCGTGGGCATCGGGCCCATGGCTCCGGAGCGGCGGAAGAGCACCGGGGAGCGGTCGACCACGTTCCATCCCGTGGCGGTGACCACCACGGCGCGGCCATCGGCCGTACCCAGGTCGACCACGATGGCGCCGGCGGGGTCGGTCCCCACCCGCAGACTCACGGACACAGGGTCACCCGAGTCGGCGATACCTTCCAGGACAGTCATCGCGTCGGCGAGGGCGGACTGTGAGGCCACCTCGCCGTCATAGGTGTCCGCATACAGCCGCGCGAGCCGCTGCCGCAAACCTGCCTTGCCTCGCAGCGGGAGGGCGAGGTTCGGGCCGTCCAGGGCGACCGCGTAGGGGCGGCCGTCGGTGGACATCACGAACCGGTACCCCTCCCGCGCGAGCGCCACGAGCCGGGAGGCGGCCGACGGCTTCTTACCGCCGTCGGCGTTCACGTCGACCGGTCGGTGCACCGCATTCCGAGTCGAGTCGACCGGTTGGCTCTGTCGCCGTTCAGCAGCGTTCATAGAGTCGGCCGACCCGTTCACGGCGCCGTTCACCGTGTTCACGGGTCGGGTCGATCCGTTCACGGAACCGTTCACGGCGTTCATACGGACACCGCCTCTTCGGTCGGGCCCGTGCACGCGCGCACCGGTCGGACCGCGCGCAGGCAAGCGGGTCGGAGCGACGGCCGCCTGTCGGCCGCGCGGCAGGCCGGTCGGGCGTGACGCCGGGTGTGACGCGTCTCGTCACGCAGGTCAGGGGTCGACCGACAGGCGATCGGGTCGGGCGACCATACGGCCTCGAACGTCGACTGATTGGCGTGCGCGAGTCGGGCCAACAGCTGCCAGTCGATCGGGCCGACCGCCGCCCGACTCGGGTTGGCCGACCACGCGATGAGCAGAGCGATCGACAGCGGGAGCCGGTCGGCCTTCGTGTTGTTGCAGGGTCGGCAGGCCAACACGAGGTGATCGGCCGACCACGTGAAGAACAGCCGGATCGGCACCACGTGATCGAGGGTGGCGTCCCGCAGGTCCGTGAAGGGCAGGCGGCAGTAGGCGCACCGCTGCCCGTCGCGGGCGGCGAGCTGGGCCTTGCGGTTGCGGCGCCGCTTGGAGTTCAAGTGCGGCTTGTCGTGCAGGCTCACGGCTACCACTCCGCCCGCATCGTCCGCAGCCACTTGCCGTCCGGACCGGGCGGCGGGGTCAGCCCGACCAGGTAACCGCCGGAGTCCGGCCGCACGATCAGCGGGGCAGGCTGCTCCCGATTCCAGCGCACCAGGTCGAACGCGAAGCGGCGACGGTGGTAGTCGGGCAGCGCCTGCTTGTAGAGCCACTCCCGATCACGGTCGCGGTCAAGTCCACCCAGTTCGCCGGACATCACCGCACCCAGACGGATCAGGGTCTCGGTCGGCACGGCCGTCACGCCCTCATGGATGGCGCGGGCCAACAGGAGCTTGCGACGCGGGAGTTCGCGGAAGTCGGCCATGCGGTACCGGTTCAGGCTGGAGAGGTAGACGGCCACGCCGATTTCCCCCGCGGTCATCGGCCGCGAGCGGGCTCCGGCGTACCAGAACGACAGGGCGAGCCGGTAGGCGAACCGGCGGCAGTCGGCCACCTCGAAGAACTCTTCGGCGGGCAGTCCCTCGAACTGCTCGGTCACCTGAGCGATGCCGGCCGGGCCGAGGGTGCGCACGGCGCCGTTGAGCGCGTCGTACAGGGTGTCGGTGTCAGGCACCGGGACCGCGAGTTCATCGGCGGCCGTCTCGAAGAGCGCGGCGGCGGCCTCGTTGGCCGTCAGCTCGTAGCCCATGACCGGGATGGTGGGCAGGTCTTCGCCTTCCCGGCGCCGGTCCCTCTCCGTGAGGGAGAAGACCGGCACCGGGGCAGGCTGCACCTGTGCGTACAGGGCGTCCAGAACGGTGCTCACGCGGTCACCCCGAACAGCCGGGTGACCGTCTCGGCGAGCATGCGCACGAACAGCGGCGCCTTGCCCCGTCCGGCCAGTGCCTCGCGGTACTCCTCCTCCGCGATGGCAGCGTTGATCTCCATGGCGCACAGGCTCGTCTCGATCAGCGCGAACTGAAGCGAGTCACGGACCGCGTCGCCATCCTCCAGTTCCTCGAACATCAGGCTCAGACCGGGCGTGTAGAGCAGGAGTCCCAGGATCTCGGCGAACGACAGGCACATGCGCACCTGCATCTCTACCCGCACCGGCTCACCCGGCTCCGGGCCGCCGAACACCTCGGCGCCCTCACGCAGGCCAACGACCGACACCGACTGAGGGGGAGCGATGATCTCTCCGCGCTCCAGCTCTCGCCCGCCGGGACCGTTGTCCCGAGGGGTGCCCCGCTTGGTCCTACGTTCTGCCACAGTTCCAGGCATCATGGAAGTGCCCCTTCGAGGGTCAGGGAGCGGCTGTTCTGCTTGGCGGTAGGAAGCCGCTCCTTGCTTTTCCTGGCTTTGACCAGGTCTTTTTCGCGGGATTCACGCCCGGTATCGGACGGCCGCTTGTTGACTAGCTTGCACTAGTCTGCTGTGGTGCACAACCCCTGTGGAGTGGTGTGCACTAGTTCGCTGTGGTGGGTACGCTCAGGGCATGACTGTCACAGGAGGGCCCAAGCCCAAGGCGGTGCAGGTCGCGGATGCACTTCGCGAGGACATCAAGCGGATGAAGCCCGGTGACAAGCTCCCGTCACAGCGGGAGTTGATCGAGCGCTTCGGGTACGCGAGCCAGACGATCCAAAACGGGCTGGCCATGCTCCGGTCCGAGGGGCTAGTCGTGTCGGCCGGGAACCTGGGTAACTTCGTCGGTGACGGCACCGTTCCGCAGAGCGACCTGCGCGGCGAGATCAATGAAATCCGCTCCCTGATTCAGGCGTTGGCTGAACGAGTGGAAGCACTCGAAGAGCGCTCCACCCCGGGTGGTGCGTGATCTGCAACCAGCATGCGGGGAACGGAGCGCATGCCGTAAGTGACACCAAGGGGGCGAGTGCGCGAGCGGGGGACATGTCCGGTGTCACCTTGGTGTCCCCTTCCCTGTCCCCAGGGGCGAGGCGCAAGACTCAGCGGGTAAGCACTCCGAGGAGGACGTATGAGCGACGACAGGCCCGCATGGGCGCGACGCATCGCGGCTGAGCGGTCCGCGCGCGAGTGGTCCCAGCGAGACGCGGTGAGGGCTCTTCGGGCCCACTCCAAGGATGAGCTCCCGGCAGACGACAGCCTGATCCGGCAGTGGAAGCGGTGGGAGTCCGGGCAGATCCCCAACGAGTTCTATCGGCCGCTCATCGCGGCTGTCTTCGGGACCGTGACACACGCGCTCTTCCCGGCGCCGGCGCGTCGGGACGGAGACAAGGAGATCCTGGCGGCGAGCGGCATGGAGACGCTGGAGATCGTAAGCCGTCTCAACCGATCCGACGTGGACGCGGCCACGCTCGATGCCCTGCGGATCACCACGGATCGGCTCTGCTCGGAGTACCCGTTCATGCCGAGCGAACAGCTCCTCATCGAGGGGCGCCAGTGGCTCCGCCGTGTTGTGGAGCTCCACTCGAAGAGCCTCACACTCACGCAGCACCGCGAGGTGCTGGCTCTGTCTGGCTGGCTCGCTCTCCTCGTGGGCTGCGTGGAGTACGACACCGGCGACCGGCACGCGGCCGAGTCGACCCGCCGGGCCGCCCTCTCGCTCGCGACCGAGGCCGACCATGCGGAAGTCGCCGGGTGGGCGCATGAGATGCGAGCCTGGTTCGCGCTCACCACGGGGGACTACCGCGGGGTCATCGCGGCGGCGCAGGCCGGAACCGAGATCGCCGCGCACCAGGGCGTAGCAGTGCAGCTTGCAGCGCAGGAGGCCAAGGCGTGGGCCCGGCTCGGGGACCGGCGGCGGGTCGAGGTGGCGCTCGACAGGGGGCGCAACTTGCTCGAAGGAATGCCGCACCCCGAGAACCTTGACAACCATTTCGTGGTCGACCCGGCGAAGTTCGACTTCTACGCCATGGACTGCTACCGCTTGGTGGGAGAGGACAAGCTGGCCCGAACGCTCGCGGAGGAAGTTCTCCGGGCAGGCACGGACTTCGACGGTTCGGAGCGCTCACCCATGCGCAACGCGGAGGCGCGCGTCACGCTCGGCGTAACGGCCGCACGCGAGGGTGACCTCGAACAGGCGCTCATCATGGGCGAACGCGCCCTCGAAGGTGAACGACAGTCGGTCCCGTCGCTCATCATGACCAGCCGCGAACTTGCCGCAGAGGTGCGGCGCCGGTACGCATCCGAGCCTTCCGCTCAGGACTACCTCGCGCACCTGCGCGAGCTCGGAGAGGCGGCCCCCGGCTTTCTGCCCCAGTAGCAAGAAGGTGCGGCCTACGGCCGCGCGACCCTTGGCAGCTCGCTGCGCTCGCGCGCGACGGCCGCCGTACGACGCTAGGCGCCATCGCGCACTTCGGGCCGGTCCGCCAGGCGAGGGGCTGCAACACTGTTGGTGTTGCAGCCCCTCGCGCATCGTCGGCAGGAGTTGAAGAGACCACCCTCGCCCGCGCGGGGGTGGTCTCTTCGGCTTCCCCGACTCGGGTCAGCGTCCGCACCTGTCCCCCTCTAGGAATCGCCCTGACCTGCGGAAAAGTGCTCTTAGGGGCGGAGCGTGTTTGGACGCTGCGGACGCTGGCGGACGCTACACATTTTGTTTAGCGTCCGCAGGAACAGTGAAGGTCACAGAGGGTGAGTGATGCCCGGCGGACGCTGCGGACGCTGTTTTCCCTCAACTCTCTAGGACGGCTAGGGATGGCTCTTCAGGAGGGGCGGGTGCGCACGGCCGTCCTGCTCAGGCAAGAGGAGCACCACGGCCCCGGCGTGCTCCTCTTGCCTGAGCAGGGCCCCACCCCTCGTGAAGAGCCGTGGTGAGCCGCACGGAGCTGGAGAGGCCCCGGCGGCGCTCGCCCGTGCCTGCCGTCTGCCCCTTGGAAGGCACACAGGACGGCCTTCCAAGGGGGCGCGGCGCTACCTCCACGGCGGCCCCGCGCGAGCGCAGCGAGCCGCCAATGGACGCGCGGCCGGAGGCCGCTCCTTCTTGCTCTTCCTCACGACGGCCCGGCCGGGCGCGGTCCGGCCGGGCCCGATAGCGATCCGGCCGCCCCCTCTCAGAGGCGCCTAACGGCCGAACTCCGGGGTCTGCTCAGATGCCTCGCTAACCGCTAACGTCCTGGTCATCACCGGTTTTGGCCGCTAGCGGGGTCGCTAACGTTAGCGGTCCCTGCCGCTAGCGCTAGAGGTCGGCGACGGGCCTGAAACCGGGCCCTCTCTGGGCCCTCCGAGCATGACCGACGATGACAGACAACGACCACCAACGACCGCCCGACCGCAGGTCAGTGGGGGTCTGCACCCCGCTGACCAGGGCAGAAAAACGGGCCCTCCAGACCCAGGGCAAGAAGAAATAGCCAGTACCGGTACCGGTACCGGTACTGATCAAGCCCCCTGCCTGCGGTTGCCGGGAGGGGGCTTTTCGCTCGCTCTGGGGCGCGACTTGGGGCTATGTGCTCGGCCTGGACTCCGCGGAGCCCGCGGTGCCGGTCGGCGAGAGGCTTCGGCCTCCGGGGAGGAGTGCGGCTGCGCCCAGGCCGCCCAGGCCGATGGCAGCGAGCGTGATCATCGCTGCGGCGTAGGCGCCCGTGCTGAGTCCGGCTACGAGGATGGTGCCCGCGATGGCCGTTCCGAAGGACGAGCCGAGGTTGGACACGCTGCGGGAGAGGCCCGAGATCTCGCCCTGCTGTTCCTCGGGGAAGCTCGACTGGACGACGTTGACGGAGGGGGTCAGCATCACACCGAGCCCAAGACCTATGAGGAGCAGTCCGGGAACGAAAGCCCACGCGGTGGAGAAGCTCCCGACCAGTATGATCAGAACCGCGACACCGACGAGGGTGACGGCGAAGCCGGACAGGATGAGGGTTCGCTGCGGGTGCCGGCGGGCGAGGCGCTCGGCCGACAGCGACGTGGCCAGCAGGCCGAGGGTGGCCGCCGTGAAGACGACCCCGGTCTGGATGGCGTCGTAGCCGCGTACGACCTGGAGGTAGGCGGCCACCGTGAAGGACGTGCCCATGAGCAGCAGCCATTGGATGTTCTGTGTGGCGAGGCCCAGGTTGGAGGTGCGGCTGCGGAAGAGGCTCGGGGACAGCAGCGGTTCCCGGCCGGAGGCCTCCTTGGCGCGCGCGGAGCGGAAGAACCAGCAGAGGACCAGGGTGCCCAGGACGAGCAGGGCGACCGTGAGCCAGACGTTGTCGTCCGCGGCCAGGATGCCCAGGACGACGAGGACGAGGCCGACTGCGGAGAGGACCGCGCCGGCGGTGTCGAAGGATCGAGTCGGGTCCGGCGGCAGCGGGTCGTCGATGCGACGGCTGAGCAGGACGATCACCGCGATCACCTGGGCCTGGAACACGAAGGCGGCACGCCAGCTGATCGCCGTGGTGATCAGTCCGCCGATCAGCGGTCCGGCCGCCGCTCCGATGCCGCCCAGAGCCATGACCACTCCGAAGGCCCGGGCGCGGGAGGTGACGTCGGGGTGGAGGAGGGTCGTGAGGATGTACACGGGCGGGATCAGGAGCGCCGTACCGATGCCTTCGAGGATCGAATTGCCCACGATGAGGACGCCGAGCCCCGGGGCGGCCGCACTCAGCAGGGCCCCGACCGCGTAGACGACCAGACCTGTCATGAAGCAGCGTTTGCGGCCGTAGCGGTCGGTGAGTTTGCCGCCGGGGATCATCAGCGCGGCCATCACCAGGAGGAAGACAGTGATGGCCACCTGAACGCCTTGGACGGTGGTTTCCAGGTCCTCGCTGATGTCGTTGATCATCACGTTCATGTTGGAGCCCGCGAAGCTGGCCAGCGTCCCCGGTACGTGCACGAGCGCAACCACGACAGCCAGTAGGCACGGCAGGCCTCCAGGTCGTCGGCGACGCCTTCCAGCGACGGCCGGGCAGGTGCCGGGGCACCGCCGGGCGTGCTGGTGAGCACGACCGCCGCCGCCTGGCCGGCGGAGAGGGTGAAGCGGGCGCTGATGTCGCTGCCGTCCTCGTGGAAGACGATTCCCGCCGTGGACTGCAGGTGCAGGTCCGTTCCCGGGCCACGGAAGACGAGCGAGTGCTCGTCGGTCCGGGTCAGCGTGTGGGTGGCGCGGCCGTAGTCGAAGCGCGGCTGGCAGCTGAGCGCGAAGGGCAGACTGCCCCGGACGACCCGTGCCACCCGCAGCAGCCGATGAGTCCCCGTCGGGGCGGAGGCACCACTCGGCACCATGAAGTCGGCCACCTCACCGACCCCGCCGGGGGCCATGAAACGGGTGACGAGTATGGCGGTGTCGGACAGATACAGCTGCCGCACGGTCATGCCGTCGCTGCCGGGCAACTCCGCGGCCAGGCGGCAGTGGCCACCGCGTTCACCGTCCAGGAGCGAGGCGAAGACACTGGGCGAGTCGAAGCGGGGCGAGCACCACCAGTCGACGGTTCCGTCGGACGACACCAGGGCAGCCGTCTGGAGATCGCCGACCATGCCGTGCTCGGCGATGGGCGGATAGCGGGTCACCTGATCCCCCCTCTTCGGCCGGGAACACCGACATGGCATGGGGGCATCGGGGCAGCCATGCCGGACCTGTGCACGCCAAGCGTTCTGCAAGCCCGGCACCGTCACCTCAACCCCTGCGGGTGAAACCCCGCTCCTCCGTGCCGGCTGCCTGCCGGATCCACGCAAGGACTCGGGCGGACGGCGTGGGTGATCTAGGGTGTGGCGATGCAGCCTTCCCCGTCGCCGCGGATACCGGCGAGCGAACTCCGGCCCGGTCGTCACTGGTACCTGACGGCGGCCGTGATCTCTGTCGTGTCGATCGTGCTGGGCATGGTCATCGCTGTCTACCAGTTCAAGAGCGTCGTCGACGCCGTGGACACGGGCAACCAGTTCGCCGACGGCGAGAGCGTCACCCTGCGGCTCGATCCGGATGACGAGAAGGCGATCTGGCTCGAGGACCGCATCGGGCCGTCCCGGCCGACGTGCGACATCTCCGGTCCGGGCGACCCCGCCCTCGCCGCTCCGGGTATCGACGTGTTCCTCACCCGCGACGAGACGTGGAACCCGCTCTACAACATCGAGGTGTCGCAGGCGGGCGACTACCGGGTCACCTGCGACTCCGAGAGGCCGTCCCAGTACGCCATCGGGGACCTCGGCGGCCTCGTCACGTTCGGAGGCTGGCTGCTGCTGGCCGTCTTCCTCCCGTTGTTCGGGGTGGGCGTCGGCATCGTCATCGTTCTGATCACCGCCTTCCGCCGCAGGGGTCACCGCAAGCGGCTGCTCGCCGAGCGCTACGGCTCCGGCGGTCCTCACCCTGCGCAGCCCACGCCCAGTGCCGGTGCCGCTCCCGACCGACGGTAGAGCGCCTTCCGCAGCGAACTCGTTGGCCCGCTGCTGTCAGTAGTGGCAGGCACGAATCCCGCGCCGGGTCGGCGGGCTTCCTGCGTCGAGTGGATTTGAGGGATCGTCAATTCTCGCCTGGGCCGCCCGAGGAATCCCCGGCGAGCGTGATCGTGGTTGATTGCGCTGCGCGCCAGGCTTCCTCGGGCGGGTAGGGCGGCGGGAGTTCGGTGGGAGCGAGGTCCTGGTCGCCGTCGCCGTCGAAGTCTCCGGCCACGACGTCCTGGCCGAAGGAGTCGCCCGAGCCGGTTGCGGGGGCGGCGGACGCCGGGGCGGGGGCGAGGAGGAGCAGGGCGATTGCAAAGTTCGTTGATCGTGTGTTGGTGCAGGTCAGTTGAGTCCGAGGACGGTCAGTGGCCGCTCGT
>NZ_BAAAGU010000082.1:0-19131 GCF_039524635.1 Streptomyces thermocarboxydovorans
TGCCCGACGCCGGCCCGCTGCCCGCGGGCTGGGCCGGGGCGGCGTCGGGCAGGACCGCCGCCCGGCGGGAGCCCGTGGACGGTCCCGTTCCGGTGATCTCCCCGCTGGTGCGCAGGCTGGCCCGGCAGAACGGCCTGGACCTGCGCAAGATGACCGGCTCCGGACCCGACGGGCTGATCATGCGCGCGGACGTGGAGAACGCGCTGCGCGCCGCCTCCGCCCAGGGCGCCCCGGCGCAGGAGCGGCCCGCCCCCGCGGCGCAGCCGTCCGCCCCGGCCGTTACGGCCCCCGCCGGCACGGCTCAGGGCATCTCGGCGGGCGTCACCCGCATCCCGCTCAAGGGCATCCGCGGCGCCGTCGCCGACAAGCTCTCCCGCAGCCGCAGCGAGATCCCGGACGCCACCTGCTGGGTGGACGCGGACGCCACCGAGCTGATGCGCACCCGCGCCGCGATGAACGCCGCCGGCGGCCCGAAGATCTCCGTGCTGGCCCTGCTGGCCCGGATCTGCACCGCCGCCCTGGCCCGCTTCCCCGAGCTGAACTCCTCGGTCGACACCGAGACCAGGGAGATCGTCCGGTACCCGGAGGTGCACCTCGGGTTCGCCGCGCAGACCGACCGGGGACTGGTCGTCCCCGTGGTCCGGGACGCGCACCGGCGGGACGCGGAGTCGCTCACCGCCGAGTTCGCCCGGCTCACCGAGGCGGCCCGCGCCGGGACGCTCACCCCCGCGGAGCTCACCGGCGGCACCTTCACGCTGAACAACTACGGCGTGTTCGGCGTCGACGGCTCCACCCCGATCATCAACCACCCCGAGGCCGCGATGCTCGGCGTCGGCCGCATCGTCCCCAAGCCGTGGGTGCACGAGGGCGAGCTGGCCGTGCGTCAGGTGGTGCAGCTCTCGCTCACCTTCGACCACCGGGTGTGCGACGGCGGCACCGCGGGCGGTTTCCTGCGGTACGTGGCCGACTGCGTGGAGCAGCCGGCGGTCCTGCTGCGCACCCTGTGACGGCAGACCGTCCCTGATCGATCCCGGTCCGCCGCGCGGCCGGGTGCCTGCCCCCGCGTTCCCTGTGATCGCGGGGGCCGCGCATACTCGGGGGTGTGAGCGAACTCGAGCACCCGGGCCGTCCGGGCGGCGGCGCGCCCGCCTACGACGCCGTCGTGCTCGCCGGCGGTGCCGCGCGCCGGCTCGGCGGGACGGACAAGCCCGCCGTGCGGGTCGGCGGCCGGACGCTGCTCGACCGGGTGCTCACCGCCTGCGCCGGCGCCCGGACCACCGTGGTCGTCGCCGACCCCCGGCCCACCGCGCGGCCCGTCGTCTGGGCGCGCGAGGAACCGCCGGGCGGCGGACCGCTCGCCGCGCTGGAGGCCGGCCTCGGGCACACCACGGCGGAGCACGCCCTGCTGCTCTCCGCCGACCTGCCGTTCCTCGACGCCCGCACCGCGCAGGAGCTGCTCGCCGCGCTGCGCGCCACCGGCGCCGACGGCGTCCAGCTCACCGACGCGGGCGGCCGGGAGCAGCCCCTGGTGGCCGCGTACCGGACGTCCGCGCTGCGCCGCGAACTGGGCGCGCTCGCCTCCGCGCACGGCGCCCTGACCGGGCTGCCGCTGCGCCGGCTGACCGCCCGGCTCGAACTCACCCGACTCTCCGGCCCGGTGGCGTCCTTCGACTGCGACACCTGGGACGACATCGCCACCGCCAGGGCACGCATCAGGGAGCATGGGCACGTGCTGGATGAATGGATCTCCGCAGTCAAGGACGAGCTGGGCATCGACCTGGACGTCGACACCGGTGTGCTGCTCGACCTCGCCCGCGACGCCGCCCACGGTGTCGCGCGGCCGGCGGCACCGCTGACCACCTTCCTGGTCGGGTACGCCGCGGCCAGGGCGGGCGGTGACCGCGAGGCCGTCGCCGACGCCGCCCGCAGGGCCGCCGCCCTCGCCGCCCGCTGGGCCGACGAGACCACGGCGGAGGGCACCCCGCCCGCACCCGCGGGCGGCGCCCCCGCCGGGGACGCCGCCCCGGACGCCACCCCCGACACCCGCCCGGACGCGAGATGAACACGCACCCCGCCGGGGCCGACGAGGATGCCGATGACCTCGACGTCGAGGAGGCGCTCGCCCTAGTGAACGACAACCGCCGCACGGCCACCCCTCAGTCCCCGGGCGCCTCGCCGGGCGCGGGCCACGGCGACGACCGGCACCGGCACGCCGCCGACTGGTCCGACGCCAGGACCGCGGCCGAGCTGGCGGGCCGCCGCACAGGCCGCCGGGGGCCCGTCCAGGTGCCCCTCGCCGAGGCGCTGGGCCTCACCCTGGCCGCGCCCCTCACCGCCCTCACCGACCTGCCCTCCTTCGACACCTCGGCGATGGACGGCTGGGCGGTCTCCGGCCCCGGACCCTGGGACGTACGGGAGAAGGGCGTCCTCGCCGGGCACACCGCGCACGCACCGCTCACCGACGGCGAGGCCGTGCGCATCGCCACCGGTGCCCGCATCCCGCCGGACACCACCGCCGTGCTGCGCACCGAGCACGGCCGCCTCGACGACAAGGGCCGGCTGCATGTCGCAGCGTCCCAGGCGCCGAACACCGTCTCGCACGGCCAGGACATCCGCCCCCGGGGCCAGGAGTGCCGCGACGGCGACCACTTGCTGCCCGCCGGGGCGGTGGTGACCCCGGCCGTGATCGGACTCGCCGCGGCGGCCGGCTACGACACCCTCGCCACGGTGCCCCGGCCCCGCGCCGACGTCTTCGTGCTCGGCGACGAACTGCTCTCCGAGGGTCTCCCGCACGAGGGGCTGATCCGGGACGCGCTCGGACCGATGCTGCCGTCCTGGCTGCGCGCCCTGGGCGCCGAGGTCACCGGGCTCCGCCGGGTCCCCGACGACGAGGACGCCCTGCACGAGGCGATCACGGCCTCCGGCGCCGAGGTCGTCGTCACCACCGGCGGCACCGCCTCCGGGCCCGTCGACCACGTCCACCCCACGCTGCGCCGCATCGGCGCCGAGCTGCTGGTGGACGGAGTGCGGGTGCGTCCCGGCCACCCCATGCTGCTGGCCCGCACCAAGGAGGACCAGCACCTGGTCGGGCTGCCCGGCAATCCGCTGGCCGCCGTGTCCGGGCTGCTCACCCTCGCCGAGCCGCTGCTGCGCACCCTGGCGGCACGGCCCGCTCCCGAGCCGTATGCGCTGCCGCTGCGGGACGGTGTGCAGGGGCACCCGGACCACACCCGGCTGATCCCCGTGGCGCTGCGCGACGACCACGCGATGCCCCTGCTGTACAACGGACCGGCCATGCTGCGGGGCATCGCGGCGGCGGACGCGCTCGCCGTGGTACCGCCGGGCGGTGCACGGCCGGGCCAGGAGGCCGCCATGCTCGACCTGCCGTGGGCGGCCGGTGGAATCGGGGTGTGTTTCACGTGAAACTTCCGGGTCAGGACGTCATCGCACGCCAGGCGGACGAACACCTGGTGACCCACCGGGTGACGCTCCCCAGGAAGATGGTGGAGCATCCCATCCGCCAGGTCGGCAAGCGCCTGCTGATGGCCCTGCTGGTGCTCGTGGTGACCGCCTTCGTCGTCTACGCCGACCGGGGCGGCTACGACGACAACGCCGACGGAAGCCTCGACCTGCTCGACTGCTTCTACTACGCGACCGTCACGCTCTCCACCACCGGGTACGGCGACATCACCCCGGTGAGCGACGCGGCCCGGCTCACCAACATCTTCGTCATCACGCCGCTGCGCGTGCTGTTCCTGATCATCCTGGTCGGCACCACCCTCGAGGCGCTCACCGAGCGCACCCGTGAGGAGTGGCGACTGAACCGCTGGAGGTCCACGTTGCGCGATCACACCGTCGTCGTCGGATACGGCACCAAGGGCAGGTCGGCGATCAAGACCGTCTGCGCGACGGGGCTCCGCAAGGAGCAGGTAGTGGTGGTCGACCCCAGCAACAAGGCGGTCGACGCCGCCACGGCCGACGGCTTCGCGGGAGTCGTCGGGGACGCCACCCGCAGCGAGGTCCTCAAGCGTGCCGAGGTGTTCCGGGCCAAGCAGGTCATCATCGCCACCCAGCGCGACGACACCGCCGTGCTGGTGACACTGACGGCCCGCCAGCTCAACCGCAACGCGAAGATCGTGGCCGCGGTGCGGGAGGAGGAGAACGCGCCGCTGCTGAAGCAGTCGGGCGCGGACGCGGTCATCACCAGCGCCAGCGCGGCCGGCCGGCTGCTCGGCCTGTCCGTGCTCAGCCCCGCGGCCGGCATGGTGATGGAGGATCTCATCCAGCAGGGCAGCGGACTCGACATCGTCGAACGCCCGGCGATAAAGGCCGAGGTGGGCAAGAAGCCCCGCGAACTCGACGATTTGGTGGTGAGCGTGGTCCGCGGCCACCGTGTCCTCGGCTACGACGACCCGGACGTCGGCACGGTCCAGCTGACCGACCGCCTCATCACCATCGTCCGGGCGACCCCGGTCACCCAGGTCACCCCGGACATCCGCCCGCTGCCCCGGCCGTGAAAGCCGTTCGTCCTCGGCAACGCTCCGAAGCGTCGCCGAGGACGAAAGACTCGGGTCCTGATGCCGAGGACGAAAGCCCCAGGTCCTACTTGCGGTTGTACGGTCCTACTTGCGGTTGTACAGCCGCATGGTGATCGGGCCGAAGATCAGGACGAACAGGACCGACCAGCCCAGGGACCAGGCGATCTCGTCGGCGGGCCAGTCGCCGGCCATCAGGCCGCGGACGGCCGAGGCGAGGTGGGTGACGGGGCTGTTGTTGACGAAGGCCTGCAGCCAGCCCGGCATGGTGCTCGGGTCGACGAAGACGTTGGACAGGAACGTCAGCGGGAAGATCACCATCATGCTGACGCCCATCACCGACTTCTCGGTGCGCAGCAGCAGACCGAACATGGTCCAGATCCACGAGAAGGCGAACGAGAACACCACCAGCAGCGCGACCCCGGCGACCACGCCGCCGACCCCGCCGTCCGGGCGGAAGCCGAGGATCAGGCCGACGGTGAGCATCACCACGGACGCCAGGGTGTAGCGCAGGGCGTCGCCCAGCAGATAGCCGACCATGGTCGACGGCCGCCAGACCGGCAGGCTGCGGAAGCGGTCGAAGACGCCCTTCTCGATGTCCGTGTTGACCGAGACACCGGTGTACATCGTGATCATCACGACCGACATCACCAGGATGCCCGGCAGCAGGAACTGGATGTACTCCCTCGGCGATCCGGCCAGCGCCCCGCCGAACAGGTACGTGTACATCAGCACCAGCATGATCGGGAAGGCGGTGACGTCGAAGAGCTGCTCCGGCACATGCTTGATCTTCAGCATCGCCCGCCAGCCGAAGGTGAGCGAGGCCTGCCAGGCGCTGGGCCGGGGCGGGCGCTCCTTGGCGACCAGCAGCTCGGCGAGGGAGTCGGTGCGGACCGGGGCGAGTCCGGTGCTCTCGGTGGTCGTCGCGGTGCTCATGCCGCAACCTCGTCCTTCGCGTCGTGGGAGCCGGATGCCGCGGAGTCCGGCGTGTGGGTGTCGTGTCCGGTGAGGGCGAGGAACACCTCGTCCAGGCTGGGCTGGCCCAGCGAGAAGTTGTCGACGGTGATGCCGGCGGCGGCCAGCTCGTTCAGCGCCCGGGCGGCCTGCTCGGCGGCGGTGTCCTGGCCGGCGGCCGCCGAGAGCCGGGCGGTCAGCGCCACCGGGTCGGGCTCGGCCTGCACCTGCGCGTCCAGGGCACGGCGCAGCAGGTCGGCCGCCTGCGCCCGTTGGTCCGGATCCCGTAGCCGCAGATGGACGGATCCGGCGCCGACGGACGCCTTCAGCTCGCCCTTGGTGCCCTCGGCGATCACCTTGCCGTGGTCGATGACCGCGATCCGGGACGCCAGCTGGTCGGCCTCGTCCAGGTACTGCGTGGTCAGCAGCACCGTGGTGCCGTGGGCGACCACCGCGCGCACGATGTCCCACACCTGGTTGCGGCTGCGCGGGTCCAGACCGGTCGTCGGCTCGTCCAGGAACAGCAGGTCGGGGGTGTTGAGGATGGACGCGGCGATGTCGATACGGCGCCGCATGCCGCCCGAGTAGTGCTTCACCTGCTTGCCGGCCGCCTCCGTGAGGCCGAAGGCCTCCAGCAGCTGGGCGGCGCGGGTGCGGGCGGCGGGCTTGCCGTGGCCGAGGAGCCGGGCCAGCAGTACCAGGTTCTCGGTGCCGGTGAGGTCCTCGTCCACCGAGGCGTACTGGCCGGTGAGGCTCACCCTGCCACGTACCTCGTCGGCCTCGCGTACGACGTCGTGCCCGAAGACATGGGCCTCGCCGCCGTCCGGGCGCAGCAGCGTGGCGAGCATCTTCACGGTCGTGGTCTTGCCGGCCCCGTTCGGGCCGAGGACCCCGTACACCGTGCCGGCCGGTACGGCGAGATCGACGCCGTCCACGGCCCGGGTCTCACCGAAGGTCTTCACCAGGCCGGCGGTCTCGATCGCCAGGCCGGACGTCTGCGTGCTCATGCTCCGGGTCCTTCCGCGTGCTGGGCTACGCATGGACAGACCTTCACGGTTGCGCAAACTCATCGCTCGCGCATTCGGATTTCAGGGGACCGGGGCGCGGGGTGCTCGGAGGAGACGGGGACGCCGGACGCACGGAGGAGGCGGAGGAGACGGGGACGCCGGGCGCAAGGAGGAGGCGGAGGAGACGGAGACGCAGGACGGCACGGAGGAGACGGAGGGCTCACCAGGAGAAGGGCGGGCAGGAGTAGCGTCCCTCTCATGCATGCGATCACGATGACCGAACCCGGTGGGCCCGAGGTGCTGGTGTGGGACGAGGTGCCCGATCCGGTGCCCGGTGAGGGCGAAGTGCTGGTCGAGGTGGTGGCCGGGGCCGTCAACCGCGCCGACGTCCTGCAGCGGCAGGGCCACTACGACCCGCCGCCCGGCGCCTCCCCCTACCCCGGCCTGGAGTGCTCCGGGCGGATCGCGGCGCTCGGCCCGGGTGTGGGCGGCTGGGCCGTCGGCGACGAGGTGTGCGCGCTGCTCTCCGGCGGCGGCTACGCCGAGAAGGTCGTCGTCCCCGCCGGGCAGCTCCTGCCCGTCCCCGAGGGCCTCGACGTCAAGCAGGCCGCCGCGCTGCCCGAGGTCGTCTGCACGGTCTGGTCCAACGTCTTCATGATCGCCCACCTGCGGCCCGGCGAGACGCTGCTGGTGCACGGCGGGTCCAGCGGCATCGGCACCATGGCGATCCAGCTGGCGAAGGCCGTGGGCGCCAAGGTCGCCGTCACCGCGGGCACCAAGGAGAAGCTGGAGCGGTGCGCCGAGCTGGGCGCCGACATCCTGATCAACTACCGGGAGCAGGACTTCGTCGAGGAGATCCGGCAGGCGACCGGCGGCAACGGCGCGGACGTCATCCTCGACAACATGGGCGCCAAGTACCTGGACCGCAACGTCAGGGCGCTCGCCGTCAACGGGCGGCTGGCGATCATCGGGATGCAGGGCGGCGTCAAGGGCGAGCTGAACATCGGCGCGCTGCTCGCCAAGCGCGCGGCGATCACCGCGGCCTCGCTGCGCGCCCGGCCGGTGCAGGAGAAGGCGGCGATCGTGGCGGCGGTACGGGAGCACGTGTGGCCGCTGATCGAGGGCGGGCATGTCCGCCCCGTGATCGACCGTGAGATCCCGATGCCGGAGGCGGCCGAGGCACACCGGGTGCTCGAGGAGAGCCGCCACATCGGCAAGGTCCTGCTGGTCGTGCCGTAGAACGGACGGTCTGGAGCAGCCCGGAAGCGGCTCTGGCGTCGGCCGTTCAGCCGCGTCGCAGCCTCAGCCCGAGGAACGCCAGGCCGAGGCCGAGACCGATGAGCACCAGCCCGCTGCCCAGCGGCACGATCCGCTTCACGGGCTCGACGCCGGAACCGGGACCGGCGACGGCATCGGGTGAGGCCACCGCGGTCTCGCCCGAGGCCGTCGCCTCCGTCTCGGGCACCGGCCCACCCGTGCCGGGCGCCCCGGAGACCGTCCCGGCGTGCTCGGTGTCCTCAAAGTCTTCGCTGTCCGGTGCGTCGGGATGGGCTTCGCGGCCCGGCTGCCAGGGAGCGACGCCGACGTCCGGCTCCTCCGCCTCGCGCCGGTCACGGTCCTCGCGTTCCCGCTCGCGCGGCGTCTCCTCCTTCTCCGCGTCCTGCCTCCCGGGCCGTTCCCGGCCCTCACCCGGCCGGCTTCCGGCCCGCGAGGGATCGGCGGAGGGGGAGGGCGACCGGGACGCGACGCCGGGACGGGCCACGGAATCAGTCCTGGACTCCGGAGGACCCTGCTCTCGCCCATCGGGGCCGTTCCCGAGCCGTGCCCGCGACTGCGCCTGGGGTCCCGACGCGGCACCGGACCCGGTCCGGCCGCCGGAGGTGTCCCCGGCACCCCGCCCTGAGCGCTCCCCGGACGACTCCGCCTCCCGCTCGGCCCCGCGCCGCTCCTCCTGCCCCTCGCCGCCGGAACCGCGCCCGTCGGTGCCGCCGCCCGGCCCCTCGTCGGCGGCCAGGACCCCCGGCACCATCACCTGGGCCACCGCCACCCCGCCCAGCGGAACCACACCGGCAGCGGCCATCACCATCCCCGCCCCCAGGGCGACCCCCGCCCGCAGGACGACCCCCGACGCCGTCGCCCCCGCTCTGTGCAGCCATGGAGTCACGACCGGGACCTCCCACGCCGGACGGTGCTCGTGCACACCGTCGGCAAGATGCCGAATGGACGCCCACAAGCGTCCCATTCCCGAACCGACCCGGCATTCCGGACGCGTCCGATCGATCTACGCGGCTTACCCGGCTTTTCTTGGAATCGCCCGGCATCGCACGCCGGAAATGGGGTGGATCAGGCCCCCACAGGGGCACCACGGAAGTGACACGCCCATGTGCGAGAGAATGGCCGTATGGAGATGCCGAGGAACGAACGGTCGCCGGAGAATCCGCAGATCCTGGTCGTGGGCCAGGACGGCATGGCGCTCAGCGGCGGCAACGGAGACGAGGACTCCCGCGAGACCCCGGTGACGGAGCAGGTGGAGCAGCCCGCGAAGGTCATGCGGATCGGCAGCATGATCAAGCAGCTGCTGGAGGAGGTGCGCGCGGCCCCTCTCGACGAGGCCAGCCGCAACCGCCTCAAAGAGATCCACGCCAGCTCGGTGAAGGAGCTGGAGGACGGTCTGGCGCCGGAGCTGGTCGAGGAACTGGAGCGGCTCTCCCTGCCCTTCACGGACGAGGCGACGCCGAGCGACGCGGAACTGCGCATCGCGCAGGCCCAGTTGGTGGGCTGGCTGGAGGGCCTCTTCCATGGCATCCAGACCACGCTGTTCGCCCAGCAGATGGCCGCCCGTGCCCAGCTGGAGCAGATGCGCCGCGCCCTCCCGGCCGGCCTGGCCGACCACCACGACGACCCCCACCACAAGGGCGGCCGCGCGGGCGGCCCGTACCTGTAACGCGCCTCAGAGCAGCGGAGAAGGGCCCGGCATCGGATGCCGGGCCCTTTCCGTGTGCTGTCCTGCGTGGGTGAGGCCTATGCGGGGTTGCCCGTCGAGACGTAGAGCTGGATCTTGGGCACGTCGTCCTCGTCGACATCCGTGTCGGCCTCGGGGTACTGCTTCATGACCGCGCCCTCGCCGTACGTGTTCTCGTTGACGTCGATGATCTCGTACTGCCAACCGGCGGCCTGGAAGCATTCCTTGACCGACTTGATGTACTTGAACTTGAAGTTCGGAAGCTGGATCTTCTCGGGGTCGTTGTAGGACTCCTCGGGATCCGTGCACTCTTCCTTGTCGATCTTCTTCGACGGATCCGGCCCCCGGTACCCCGGCTTCTTACTCACCGAAGCCGTGGCGGAGCCGCCGCCCTCGGGTTCCTTGTCGCCGCCGTTCATCAGGAGGGCCGCGATCAGGCCGCCCGCGGCGAGGACCGCGACGATCGCGGAGCCGATCAGGACCGGCTTGTTGTTGCGGCCGCCGGAGGAGGACGGGGCCTGCGGCGTGATGTTGTACGGCGGCGGGGTCGAGGGACCCTGCTGCGGCGGGTACGCCGACGGGGCAGGCGTCTGGTAGCCGCCCGGCTGCGGGTAGCCGTACGACGGCGACGGCGCGGGCGTGCCGGACGGCGTGTTGTACGGGTTCGGCGGCGGGGCCGGCTGGTAGGGCGTCTGGACGTTGCCCGACGGGGCCGGGGTGGACTGGTCGATCGGCGGGAACACCGCCGAGCCGACGCCCGACCCGCTCGGCGTCTGCGCGCCGGGCACGATCTGCGGCGGGGCCGGGTGGAAGGACTGCGCCACCCGCAGGCACTCGGTGCGCATGGCCTCGGCGCTCGGGAACCGCTCGTTCGGGTTCTTCTTCAGCGCACGCGCGATCAGCGCGTCCACGGCCGGCGGCAGCGAACGGTTGATGGAGGACGGAACCGGCGGTTCCTCCTGGACGTGCGCGTAGGCGATGGCCAGCGGCGAGTCCGCGTCGAACGGCAGCCGCCCCGTGACCAGCTGGAACAGCATGATGCCGACCGAGTAGAGGTCGGAACGCGCGTCCACGCCCCGGCCCAGCGCCTGCTCCGGGGAGAGGTACTGCGGGGTGCCGACGACCATGCCGGTCTGTGTCATCGATGTCACACCGGACTGCATGGCGCGGGCGATGCCGAAGTCCATCACCTTGACCACGCCGCGCTTGGTCATCATCACGTTGCCCGGCTTGATGTCGCGGTGGACCAGCCCCATCTCGTGGCTGATCTCCAGCGCCGCCAGCACATCCGCGGTGATCTTCAGCGCCTTGTCGGCGGGCATCGCGCCCTGCTGCCGGATGTCTTCGTCGAGCACGGAGCCCAGCGGACGGCCCTCGACGTACTCCATGACGATGTACGGGGTCGTCATCCCGTCGAGCTCGTCCTCGCCGGTGTCGAAGACCGAGACGATGTTGGTGTGCGTGAGTTTCGCCACCGACTGCGCCTCGCGGCGGAACCGCTCACGGAAGGCCTGTTCCCGGCCGAGTTCCGTGTGCAACGTCTTGATGGCGACCTGACGGTCCAGCACGCTGTCGTAGGCGAGGTGCACGGAGGCCATGCCGCCCTGGCCGAGCAGATCCCGGAGTTGGTAGCGTCCGCCGGCGAGCGCCCGCCCCGTGTTCTGGCTCTGTGCGCCGTCCTGGCTCATGTTCCGCTTCCCCCGTAGCCTCTCCGGCGCTGCCGTCGGTGGCCGTTCCGTCGTAGATTCCGTCGTAGATCCAATGCGCTATTCCCGGCCAAGTCTGCCCCAGGGCTCTGACACGTCAAGCGCGGTGCCCGTTCCGTGACCGTACGCGAAAGAAGCGTCGCGGAAGCGTTACAGGCGTCGTACGCCCGGTACACAGAATTTGCACGACGGCACGGTGGCCGGGTTTGATGGCCGGTCCGTCTTGTGCCCCTCCCGGTGACCCGTCTCGGACCGGAGCCTTGCGCAGAGGCTGTAGCGTGGCCGACGGAGACCGTAACAACACCGCGCGCACCGCGGGCAGAAACGACGGCGAGGACTGATGGCACAGCAGCAGCGCGCTCAGGGCCCGTCCGACCCCGAGGCGACTGGCGGCGGCATGTCGGACGCGCCGGACAGCTGGGGCAACGGCGGGCTGGTCGGCGACGGCCGGTACCGGCTGACCCGCAGACTAGGCCGGGGCGGCATGGCCGAGGTCTACGCGGCCGAGGACGTGCGCCTCGGGCGCACCGTCGCCATCAAGCTGCTGAAGTCCGACCTCGCCGAGGACTCGGTCGCCAAGGCGCGCTTCACGCGTGAGGCGCAGTCGGTCGCCGGTCTCAACCACCACGCCATCGTCGCCGTGTACGACTCCGGCGAGGACGTCATCGGCGGCCAGTCCGTGCCGTACATCGTGATGGAGCTGGTCGAGGGCCGCACCATCCGCGATCTGCTGATGAACGCCGAGGCGCCCGGCCCGGAGCAGGCGCTGATCATCGTCTCGGGCGTGCTGGAGGCGCTGGCCTACTCGCACCAGCACGGCATCGTGCACCGGGACATCAAGCCGGCCAACGTCATCATCACCAACAATGGCGCCGTCAAGGTGATGGACTTCGGCATCGCCCGCGCGCTGCACGGCGCGTCCACGACGATGACGCAGACCGGCATGGTCATGGGCACCCCGCAGTACCTCTCCCCGGAGCAGGCGCTCGGCAAGGCCGTCGACCACCGCTCCGACCTGTACGCGACCGGCTGCCTGATGTACGAACTGCTGGCGCTGCGCCCGCCGTTCACCGGGGAGACGCCGCTGTCGGTGGTCTACCAGCACGTGCAGGACATCCCCACACCGCCCTCGGAGGCCTCCGACGCGTGCCCGCCGGAGCTGGACGGGCTGGTGATGCGCTCGCTCGCCAAGGAGCCGGACGACCGGTTCCAGACGGCCGAGGAGATGCGCGGCATGGTCCAGTACGCGCTGCAGATGCTCTACGAGAAGGGCGGCCACACCGGCACCTGGAACACCGGCCCGGTGGACATGCACGAGGGCCGTCACACGCCCGCGGGCGGCTTCGCGAACACGACCGTCCTGGGGCACCCCGACGCCGCCGGCACCACGGCGATCCCGCAGCCCGTCATGCCCGGCGGCTACGGCGGCGGCGACGGCGGCTTCGACGGCAACGGCAACCGGGGCAGCGGTCGCGGCAAGCTGTGGATCCTCGCCGTGCTGGCGCTGATCGCCGTCGCCGCGGGCGTCGCGCTGGCGCTGAACAACGGCGGCGGCGGGGGCGGCGACGACGACCCGACCAAGCCGCCGGCCACGTCCAGCACCAGCAACGACGACAAGACCAGCGAGTCCCCGAGCGACGACGAGACGGAGGAGGAGCCCGACACCGGCACGGACCCGGGCACCGGCACGGGTGACGACGGCGAGTGGGTCCCGAATCCGGAGCCCACCCAGCGTCCGACGCAGTCGCAGACCAACCAGCCGAGCACCCCGCCGACCTCCACGGAGCCCACTCAGACGCCCTCGCCGGGCGACGACCAGGGCACCACCGAGGGCGAGACCGACGCGGGCACCACCGAGGGCGGCGACGCCGGCACGACCGAGGGCGGCGCCAACGCCGGCGCGAACGGCGCGGGCGGCGTCGCCGACGGCGGCGTCACGGGCGGCTGAGCCCGCACCGCCCACAGCTCCCCGCCGCCCCCCAGTCCTGACCCGCCGCCGGGCCTTCGGGCCCGGCTCCCTGCGTTCGCTCCGCCCCGCCCGGCCGCGTCCGGCCGGGTGGTTTCGGGGTTTCCGTGTGTCGTCGTGGGCGGCGGTCCCCGGCACCGCACAGTTTGCTGGGATTTCGCAAGGCGGTGTCCATATTCCGGACCCCTCGTGACCTGCGTCTCGTCACGGAGCGTATGAGTCGTATGCGTAGCGTCACCGGAAGTGTCCGCCCGTACGGACGGTCGGCTCTTCCCGTGCCCCGGTTCTCGGGATAACGTGCCGTTGCTCCGGCCTCCTGCAAGGCTGTGACCAGCGCGCCTTCCCCGCTTACCCGATTTACTTGGAAATCCAAGCAAAATCGCAGGTCAGAGGGGGTTTCACAGAAATGTGCCGCACTGGGTACGGTGCATAGAGCAGGGCGCTCGCCGGGGCACCTGTCACGCCTGCTCCCGGCCGAGTGGCACCCACCCCGTGCCCGGTGGTCGAGAAGCAGGTGAGCCGCACTGGCCTGCCGGCAACCCCGGGGGCCGGACCGACGGAGGAGCACAAGTGACCGTGGAGAGCACTGCCGCGCGCACACCGCGACGCAGCGCCGGAAGCAAGGCCGGCACCACCGGCACCAAGCGCACCACCCGCACCAGCAAGAAGAGCACCGAGCCGGCTCTCGTCCAGCTGCTGACGCCCGAGGGCAAGCGCGTCAAGAACGCCGAGTACGACCAGTACGTCGCCGACATCACGGCGGAAGAGCTCCGCGGCCTGTACCGCGACATGGTGCTCACCCGTCGCTTCGACGCCGAGGCCACCTCCCTGCAGCGCCAGGGCGAGCTGGGCCTGTGGGCCTCGCTGCTCGGCCAGGAGGCCGCCCAGATCGGCTCCGGCCGGGCCCTGCGCGACGACGACTACGTCTTCCCCACCTACCGCGAGCACGGGGTCGCCTGGTGCCGCGGGGTGGACCCGACGAACCTGCTCGGCATGTTCCGCGGTGTGAACAACGGCGGGTGGGACCCCAACAGCAACAACTTCCACCTCTACACGATCGTCATCGGCTCCCAGACGCTGCACGCCACCGGCTACGCCATGGGCGTGGCCAAGGACGGCGCGGACAGCGCGGTCATCGCCTACTTCGGCGACGGCGCCTCCAGCCAGGGCGACGTGGCCGAGGCCTTCACCTTCTCCGCGGTCTACAACGCCCCCGTGGTGTTCTTCTGCCAGAACAACCAGTGGGCGATCTCCGAGCCGACCGAGAAGCAGTCCCGGGTGCCGCTGTACCAGCGCGCGCAGGGCTACGGCTTCCCGGGCGTGCGCGTGGACGGCAACGACGTCCTGGCCAGCCTGGCCGTCACCAAGTGGGCCCTGGAGCGGGCCCGCGCCGGTGAGGGCCCGACGCTGATCGAGGCGTTCACCTACCGCATGGGCGCCCACACCACCTCCGACGACCCGACCCGCTACCGCGGCGACGAGGAGCGCCAGGCCTGGGAGGCCAAGGACCCGATCCTGCGCCTGCGCCGCTACCTGGAGTCCAAGAAGTACGCGGACGAGACGTTCTTCGAGGAACTCGAGAGCGAGAGCGAAGCGTTGGGCAGACGAGTACGCGAAGCGGTCCGTGCCATGCCGGACCCGGACAGCTTCGCCATCTTCGAGAACGTGTACGCGGACGGACACGCGCTGGTGGACGAGGAACGCGCGCAGTTCGCCGCCTATCAGGCGTCGTTCGCGGACGCGGACGGGGGTAAGTGACATGGCAGAGAAGATGGCCCTGGCCAAGGCGATCAACGAGTCGCTGCGCCGCGCGCTGGAGACCGACCCCAAGGTCGTCGTCATGGGCGAGGACGTCGGCAAGCTCGGCGGCGTGTTCCGGGTGACCGACGGCCTGCAGAAGGACTTCGGGGAGAGCCGTGTCATCGACACCCCGCTCGCCGAGTCGGGCATCGTCGGCACCGCGATCGGCCTGGCCCTGCGCGGCTACCGCCCGGTGGTGGAGATCCAGTTCGACGGCTTCGTCTTCCCCGCCTACGACCAGATCGTCACCCAGCTCGCCAAGATGCACGCGCGCTCGCTGGGCAAGGTCAAGCTGCCGGTCGTCGTACGCATCCCCTACGGCGGCGGCATCGGCGCGGTGGAGCACCACTCCGAGTCCCCCGAGGCGCTGTTCGCGCACGTCGCCGGCCTGAAGATCGTCAGCCCCTCGGACGCGTCCGACGCGTACTGGATGATGCAGCAGGCCATCCAGAGCGACGACCCGGTGATCTTCTTCGAGCCCAAGCGCCGCTACTGGGACAAGGCCGAGGTCAACACCGAGGCCATCCCCGGCCCGCTGCACACCGCGCGGGTGGTGCGCGAGGGCACCGATCTGACGCTGGCCGCCTACGGCCCGATGGTGAAGCTCTGCCGTGAGGTCGCCGACGCGGCGGCCGAGGAGGGCCGCAACCTCGAGGTGCTGGACCTGCGCTCGGTCTCCCCGATCGACTTCGACACCGTCCAGGCGTCGGTGGAGAAGACGCGGCGTCTGGTCGTCGTCCACGAGGCCCCGGTGTTCTTCGGCTCCGGCGCGGAGATCGCCGCCCGCATCACCGAGCGCTGCTTCTACCACCTGGAGGCCCCGGTGCTGCGGGTGGGCGGCTACCACGCCCCGTACCCGCCGGCCCGCCTGGAGGAGACCTACCTCCCGGACCTGGACCGGGTGCTGGATGCTGTCGACCGCTCGCTGGCGTACTGAGGAGAGGGTCGTGACGACGATGACGAACGCGTCCGTACGCGAGTTCAAGATGCCGGACGTGGGCGAGGGCCTCACCGAGGCCGAGATCCTCAAGTGGTACGTCCAGCCCGGTGACACGGTCACCGACGGGCAGGTGGTCTGCGAGGTCGAGACGGCCAAGGCCGCCGTCGAACTGCCCATCCCCTACGACGGCGTGGTCCGCGCCCTGCACTTCCCCGAGGGCACCACGGTGGACGTGGGCACGCCCATCATCGCGGTGGAGGTCGCGGGCGGGGACGCCCCGGCCGAGGAGGCAACCGCCCCGGCCGCGCAGCCGGAGCCCGCGCCGGCCGCCGAGGAGCCCGAGTCCGAGTCCGGGTCCGAGGGCTCGGGACGCCAGCCCGTGCTGGTCGGCTACGGGGTGGCCACGTCCTCCACGCGCCGCCGCCCCCGCAAGCAGCCGGCCGCCCCGTCGCCGGCCGCCGCCGCGGTCCAGACGGAGCTGAACGGCCACGCCCCGGCTGCTCCGGCCCCCGCCGCCCCCGCGGCTCCGGCGCCGGTGCCCGGCGAGCAGCGCCCGCTGGCCAAGCCGCCCGTGCGCAAGCTGGCCAAGGACCTGGGCGTCGACCTGGCCACGGTCACCCCGACCGGCCCCGGCGGCATCATCACCCGCGAGGACGTCCACGCGGCGGTCGCCGCCCAGAGCGCCACCACCGCGGCCCCCGAGGCCGAGCCGCAGGCACCCGCCCCGGCACCGGCCGCGGCGACCGCCCAGGCGGCCCCGGTCTCGTACGACGCCTCCCGCGAGACCCGCATCCCCGTCAAGGGCGTCCGCAAGGCGACCGCGGCGGCGATGGTCGGCTCGGCGTTCACGGCCCCGCACGTCACGGAGTTCGTGACGGTGGACGTGACGCGCACGATGAAGCTGGTCGAGGAGCTGAAGCAGGACAAGGAGTTCACGGGCCTGCGCGTGAACCCCCTGCTGCTGATCGCCAAGGCGCTGCTGGTCGCGATCAAGCGGAACCCCGACATCAACGCCTCCTGGGACGAGGCGGCCCAGGAGATCGTGGTCAAGCACTACGTCAACCTGGGCATCGCGGCGGCCACCCCGCGCGGCCTGATCGTGCCGAACATCAAGGACGCCCACACCAAGACCCTGCCGCAGCTGGCCGAGGCCCTGGGTGAACTGGTGTCCACCGCACGCGAGGGCAAGACGTCCCCGGCGGCGATGCAGGGCGGCACGATCACCATCACCAACGTCGGCGTCTTCGGCGTCGACACGGGCACGCCGATCCTCAACCCCGGCGAGTCGGCGATCCTGGCGGTCGGTGCGATCAAGCCCCAGCCCTGGGTCCACAAGGGCAAGGTGAAGCCCCGCCAGGTCACCACCCTGGCCCTCTCCTTCGACCACCGCCTGGTCGACGGCGAACTGGGCTCCAAGGTCCTGGCGGACGTGGCCGCCATCCTGGAACAGCCGAAGCGCCTGATCACCTGGGCGTGATCACCTCGGCATAGCCGGCAAGGGAGGGCCGGAGCCGCGCACACGTGCGGCTCCGGCCCTCCCTGCTTGCCGGGGGACGCGCGGGACTTGGGGGACCTGGGGGAATTGGGGGACTTGGGGGACTGTCAGACGTCCGTGAACAGGTCCTCCGCCCGGTCCACCGTCCCGGCCCGGTCGAGCCAGTCGTTCACGACCTCGAGGTCGGTGCAGGAGCCGATCCGCTCACGGACCTCGTCGGAGACGGGGATGCCGCGAACTTCGAGCACCCGGAGCACGCCCTTGGCCTCCCCGAGCGCCGTACCCTCTGCTGTGCCTTCCGCCTTGCCTTCCAGGTAGGTGTCCTCGAACAGCGTCCGGTGTCCGGGGAAGTGGGTGATGACGTTCCGCACCAGCGTCCTCCATTTCGCCTTCGTGGGGGTGTTCTCGAGGCCGATCTCCACCACCTCGAGCCAGTACTCCGTGAGGTGTGGTGTGAACGACATGAAGCCACGGGCGACCGTCTCCAGTATGGCCTCGACGCGGCGGTTCTCGCTGTGCACGATGGCCGCGAGCGCCGCCAGGGCCGGCCGCTGAGCCACCGCCGACTCGTCGGTGAAGAACGGGACGGTCTGCGGCCCCAGGACGAACGGCCGGGTGATCTGGGTGGTCCAGGGGCCGGCCGTGCAGACGAAGGGGCACATGGCCCATGCGGCTGTGCAGCGGTCCCGGCAGACGGGTACCAGCAGCACTGGCAGGTCGTACTTCGCCTGCAGGTAGGCGACGTAGTACGCCCAGCTCTTCGCCTTCTGCGGGTCCTTCTTCGTCTGCGCCTCGATGGCGACCAGGAAGTGCTCCCCCATGGGTGGCTCATAGGCGAGGACGGTGTCCACCCGGCGTTCCAGGGGCCGGACCTCGGTGGCGTCGGGGGAGAGCGCGCCGAAATCCTCCTTCGAGGGCGGGGGGAGCCCCAGTGCCTCGAAGACGGGTGCGAGGGCCTCCGGGTGGTCGTGGAAGAGCCGATGGGAGGCCTCGTGTGTCGATGGGACCATGGCGCCAGCCTGGGGTGGTCAGGGCGCGTGCGGCTGGCATATGCGGGGCCATTCACCCGTTCGAGTGCGGGAGGAACGTTCAGGTCGGCGGGGCGAGTGGTGCGGTGGGCGGACGGGGCGCCTGGGTGAGGTGGGCTGGGCCTGTCGGGCTAGTGGGTGCGAATCGGGGTGAGGGGCGGGGAAGCCCTGGGTGCATGAGATTTCTGGTGCGCGACCGGCTCCTCGGTATCGGTGAGGACTACTGGATCGAGGACGACCGCGGCAACAAGGTCTACCTCGTCGACGGCAAGGCCATGCGGCTGCGGGACACCTTCGAGCTGAAGGACACCCAGGGGCGCGTGCTGATCGACATTCACCAGAAGATGCTGGCGCTGCGCGACACCATGGTGATCGAGCGGGACGGCGAGCCGCTGGCCCGCATCCGGCGCAAGCGGCTCTCCCTGCTGCGCAACCACTACCGCGGGTATCTGGTCGACGGCACGGAACTCGACGTCAGCGGCAAGATCCTGGACCGCGAGTTCGCCGTCGAGTACGACGGTGAGCTGCTCGCGGTGATCTCCCGCAGATGGCTGACCATCCGGGACACCTACGGCGTGGACATCGTACGGGAGGACGCCGACCCGGCGCTGCTGATCGCCGTGGCGGTCTGCGTGGTGCACCTCGCGGAGAAGGAGGACGACTAGGGCCTGTCGTTTGGATCAGCCCGCGGGCGCGGGGTCTGGCACGCGCATCTGCGGCGTTGTCACCGGTTGCCGA
>NZ_BAAAGU010000083.1:0-18747 GCF_039524635.1 Streptomyces thermocarboxydovorans
CCGATGCGGAGCATCGGCAACCGACGACAACGCCGCAGATGCGCGTGCCAGACCCCGCGCCCGCGGGCTGATCCAAATGACAGGCCCTAGGGTTGACAGCGTGACTACCGGGTCGGCCCTGACGGGCCTTGCACGGAAAGCGGTCCCGGCCTCGACGTGAGCCCGAGGCGGGGGCGCGCCCCGCCCTTCCCTCTCCGCGTACATCGCTGTTCCCCGCCCCCGCGCTTCCGTTGCGGGCGGCACCCGACGATCACACAGGAGAAGGATTCAGCCATGTCCGAGGCACAGCACCCGTCCGCGCCCGAACTCCCCACCACCGTGGCCCACTTGAACCACACCGCCGTCTACGCGCGGGACCGGCGGCGGTCCGCCGAGTTCCTCGCCTCGATCCTGGGTCTGGAGGTGGGCGCCCCGTTCGGGCCCTTCCTGCCCGTCGACCTGGGCAACGGCGTGACCCTGGACTACTACGAGAAGCGCGACGAGCCGATCCAGTCGCAGCACTACGCGTTCCTGGTGCCCGAGGAGCAGTTCGACGCGATGATCGCGAGGCTGGAGGCGGCCGGGGTCACCTACTACGCGGACCCCTCGCACACCGAGCCCGGCCGGGTCAACGACCTCTTCGGCGGCCGGGGCGCCTACTTCGACGACCCGGACGGCCACAACATGGAGATCATCACCCGCCCCTACGCACGCCCCTGACCTGGGACTGGGCACGTCCCTGACGTGGGGCCCGTGCACGCCCCCGCCCGGTGACGGGGTGCTTCACAGGCGCCGGTACATGATGTGCAGCCCGACCAGCCCGTGCCGGGGGTGCTCGAATGCCTCGGGGACCGTGCCGATGATGTCGAAGCCGAGGGAGGTCCACAGCTTCACGGCCGGGTTGGTCTCCACCACGGCGTTGAACACCATGCCCCGGTAACCGGCCGCGGCGGCCTCGGCGAGCACATGCTCGGCGAGGGCGCGGCCGTATCCGCGGCCCGACCGGTCAGGGTCGACCATGAAGCCTGCGTTGGCGATGCGGGCGGCGGGGCCGCCGTAGTTGGGGGTGAGGTAGGCGGAGGCGACGACCGCCCCGTCGTCCTCGACGACGTAGACCCGTTTCGGGGGGCTCGTCTACAGGGCCCGGGCGGCCTCCTCGGAGGTGCCCGGGTCCCAGGTGTAGGTCTCGCCGGCGGCGACGATGCGGTGCCAGAACGGCCAGATGCGCGGCCAGTCGTCGGGGGTGGCTTCCCTGATCAGCATGGTCGTGAGTCTTGCACGCGCGGGCGCGCCGGGAGATCGCGAAGGGGTGAGGGGTCAGTCGACGCTGGGGAGGATGTGGGGCTCGGCGAGGTCGTCCTCGTAGCCCGCGAGCCGGATGGGGGCCGAGCGGGCCCACACGTCCAGGCTGCCGATCTCCCCGGGCCTGCGGCCGGCACGCTCGGGGCGTTCCTTGGGGCGCTGCTCGCGATTCTTCTTCTCCGGTGTCACCGCGCACTCCTTATGTGTCGGTCACCCTCGGGACGTGTCGCGCCGGTTCTGCTGCGCCACCGTCCGCCGGGGCTGTATGTCGATAGCCGTTCGGACGCGGTGGCGCCGGTAACTCGAAGGAGAGCAGGCCGTTGTGAACCGGCTGTCCCATGACGGACCGTGGGTGTGGGTCGAACCCTGTGTGCTGTCCGTCGGCGTTCAGATTAACCAAATGAGCGGCCCCCCGCTCGATGGGGCTGCAAACCCTGGGTAACAATCATGCTTCGGATTACGTTCGACCCACCAGAATATCCGCATATGTCCTGATGAACGCACCTCCACCCCATCACTCGATCGGAGGACAGGGGTGTCGGCGCGTGCGAGAGGGCGGCCTGGCCCGCAGCGTCGACGCCGGCCTCAGCCGGAGAGCGGCATCAGCCGGAGAGCGGCATCAGCTGGAGAACGGCATCAGCTGGAGAACTGCGTCACCACTTGCCCGGCTTGTAGTCCTTGAGGAAGACGCCGTACAGGTCCTCGCCCGCCTCGCCGCGCACGATCGGGTCGTAGACGCGGGCGGCGCCGTCGACCAGGTCGAGCGGGGCGTGGAAGCCGGCCTCGGCCAGGCGCAGCTTGTCGTAGTGGGGCCGCTCGTCGGTGATCCAGCCGGTGTCGACCGAGGTCATCAGGATGCGGTCGGTCTCGAACATCTCCTGGGCGCTGGTCCGCGTCACCATGTTCATGGCGGCCTTGGCCGCGTTGGTGTTCGGATGGCCGGCGCCCTTGTAGCCGCGGGAGAACACGCCCTCCATCGCCGAGACGTTGACGACGTAGGCGCGGTTGGACGGGGCCTTGCCCGCGGCCTCGGCCAGCGCCGGGCGCAGCTTGCTGATCAGGATGAACGGTGCCGTGTAGTTGCACAGCTGGGTCTCCAGCAGCTCCACCGGGGAGATCTGGTCGATGGTCTGCACCCAGGTGTTGGTGTCCACCACGTCGGGTACCAGTCCGCCCGCGTCGATGGCGGTGCCGTCCTGGTGCTTCACCAGGCTGGCGTTGCCCGCGACCAGGGCGAGGTCGGCCACCTGCTGGGCGTCCAGCCCGCTCACTCCGGCGGGCAGGGCGGCCAGCCCGTCCACCGCACCGGAGTTGAAGGCGCCGATCACGTGGTGGGCGGGCAGCTCACCGGCGGGCAGCGGCGCGTTCTCGCCCTCGACGAGCGCGGCGTAGGCGGAGGGCAGCCGGCGCACGGTCTGGGTGGCGTTGTTGATCAGGATGTCCAGCGGGCCCTGCTCGGCGACCCGTTCGGCCAGGGCCACGGCCTGCGCCGGGTCGCGCAGGTCGATGCCGACGACCTCCAGGCGGTGGATCCACTCCGCGGAGTCGTCCATGGCCTTGAAGCGGCGGATGGCGTCCTTGGGGAAGCGGGTGGTGATCGTGGTGTGGGCGCCGTCGCGCAGCAGGCGCAGCGCGATGTACATGCCGATCTTGGCCCGGCCGCCGGTGAGCAGCGCGCGCCGTCCCGCGAGGTCGGTGCGGGCCTCCCGGCGGGCCCGGTTCTCGGCGGCGCAGGCCGGGCAGAGCTGGTGGTAGAAGTAGTCGACCTCGACGTAGCGGGTCTTGCAGACGTAGCAGGAGCGGGGGCGCTGGAGTATGCCCGCGATCCTGCCGGGCTCGACGCGGGAGGACGGCAGCAGGCCCTCGGTCTCGTCGTCGATGCGCTGGGCGGAGCCGGTGGCGGTGGCCTCGGTGACGGCCCGGTCGTGAGCGGTCTTGGCGGCCCGGCGCTCCTGGCGGCGGCGCTGCTTGACCGTGCGGTAGATGTGCGAGGTGGCCCGGCGGACCTTGATCGCGTCCGGGTGGTCGATCTCGAGCTTGTCCAGCTCCTCCAGGACGCTGAGGCAGACGGCGAGCCGCTCCGGGTCGATGCCGGGCCCGTACTCCACGTCGTCCGTGGACCCGGAGCCGTCCTGTGTCACCGTCATCGCCGCTGCCGTCCCGCTCTGCCCTGGCGGCGCTCCGTTCGCGCCCGCTTTCGAACGGGGAAGTGTACGGAGCGCCGGGCCGCAGCACCAAACCCGGACGGTCAGGGCGCGCAGGCGGCGATCAGCGTCTCCACCTCCTCGGACACCGCCCGGGCCAGCCGGTCCAGGTCGGGCACGGCGGCGCCGTCGGCGACCAGTCCGTAGTGGACCCGGCCCCGGTAGGTGGAGATCGCCACCGCGAGCGAATGGCCGGGGGCCAGCGGGGCGAGCGGGAAGACCGCGCCGAGCGGGTTGCCGCCGAGCCGCAGTCCGAAGCCGGGCAGCGGCACGCTGGTGACCAGCACGTCGAACCAGAGCCGGGCCGCCTGCCCCACGATCGGCCCGCCCAGCCGGTGGCCGAGCGGCGGCACGTGGTCGGCGAGCAGGGCGACCGCGCCGGCGCCGCGCTCGGGTCCCGCGTCCTTGTTGCGGTCCATGGCGGCGCGCACCAGCTTGAGGCGGGCGACCGGGTCGCGCTGGTCGACGGGGAGCCGTATCAGGTAGCCGGAGAGCCGGTTGCCCTGCGGATGGGCGGTGCGCGGGCGGCGCCGGGAGACGGGGATGAGGGCGCGCGGGGCCACTCCCTCGCTGCCGTCGCCGCGTTCGTCGAGCCAGCTGCGCAGGGCGCCGGCGACGACCGCGATCAGCACGTCGTTGACGGTCCCGCCGACGCTCTTGCGGATGCGGTGCACGTCGTCGAGGTCGGCGACCACGCCCGCGGTGCGGCGGGTGCCGCTGGGTTCGCAGGCCAGCGCGGGCGAGGTGCGCACATCGAGGGTGGAGCGGGCGACGGAGGCACCGATGTCCAGGGCCCGGCCCACCTCGGACAGGGCGCCGCGGACCAGTTCGGGCACCTTGCGCACGTCCGGCAGCAGCCCGGCCGGCTCCTCGGCGGGGCGGGGCCGGGCGGCGGGCAGGTCCATGGGGTCCATCAGCGCGGCGGCGAGGGTGAGCGCGCGCAGCCCGTCGGCGAGGGCGTGGTGGAACTTGAACAGCACGGCGAAGGACACCCCGTCCTCCCCCGGCAGGACGTGCGCCTCCCAGGGCGGCCGGGTGCGGTCCAGCGGGCGCTCCATCAGCCGGCCGGCCGCGGCGTGGAAGTCGGCGGCCGGGGCGTGCAGCCGGATGTGGTTGAGGGGGTCGAAGTCCGGGTCGGTCTCGCGGGCGGCGCCGCCGAAGGCGAGCGGGCGGCGCAGCGCGGAAGCCAGCGGCCGGCGCAGCGCCCCGGCGAGGGGCCGGCCCAGCGCGGAGGTGAGCGGTTCGCCGAGGGCGTTCCAGGAGCGCCGCAGGGCGGGCAGCGACTCCCGCAGCGGCAGCGGCTGCCACACATCGCGGATGCGCATGCGCAGTCCGGGGACGGCGGCGGCGCGGGAGGCGAGCAGATCGGCGGCGTGGGCGCCCGCGGCCGGAGAGTGGGCGGAGAAGACGCCGAGGGCGGCCAGATGCATCGGATGGTCGGCGGACTCGATGTTCCAGAACGCCAGGTCGAGTGGAGCCAGCAGATCTGCGTTCACATTGCCTCGCATCGACGTCGGGTTGGATCAGCAGTCAATCGCCCCCGGCCGATTACGGTCAAGTACGATCTCGCTACGCATAGTTAACAGCACATTACGTCTTCGCCCCTTCCGCCGGCGAGGCGGAAGGGGCGGGACGTGTGGGCCGGATGTGGTCAGTGGGGCACAGCCGGGCATCGCTAGGTGGGCCTGTCTTTCGGACCTTGCCGCGGGTCGCGGGGTCCGGCACGCACATCTGCGGCGTTGTCGTCGGTTGCCGATGCTCCGCATCGGCAACCCTCCTCCGCCTTGCAGCTGCACGCACCGGACCCCGCTCGGACCGGCTGAAAGGGCACCGCACCGGAAGCGACAAGATCCGAAAGACAGGCCCTGGGGGTGACCGACGCCACCCGGACGGGCGGCACCCGCCAGGGGGCCCGGCCGCTGAGGATGCGTCACTCGGCGGGGCAGCCCGCGGGCTGTGCCCGGGAGGCGTCCCGGGTCAGCGCCTCGTGGGCCGCCCTGACCCGGGGGACGTCCGGCTTCATCACCCGTCGGTCGTAGGTGAGCAGCCCGTTGAGCTCGCCCTCCACGTCCGAGATCTGGGTGTAGACGGCGCCGTTGCCGCCCTTGCAGACCAGGGCGCGTACCTCGTCGAGCTTGGCCAGGTAGTCGTCGGTGTAGGTCGCGGGGTCGACGTCGATGTACGACTGCTGCACCGACCAGGCGTGTCCGGGCACCGCGAGCCCGAGGCCGCCGTACTCGCCGCTGACCAGGGCGCGCCGGCCGTCCGGCCGCGGCGGCAGGGCCGGGCTCGGGTAGCCGTGCTCGTCCATGATGTCGCCGGCGTTGCCGTCGGCGCCGAGGTTGAGCCCCGACTGGTTGTTGACCAGGCGGGTGGGGTCCCAGGCCTTGGCCTGCTCGGCGATGCGGCCGACGTCGTACTGGCCCCAGCCCTCGTTGAAGGTGACCCACATGACGACGGACGGGCTGCTGATGTGCTCGTCGATCATCTGCTTCATCTCGCGTTCGAAACGGGCGCGCGAGTCGGCGTCCGGGTTCACCCCGGCGGTCATCGACGGCATGTCCTGCCACACCAGCAGGCCCAGCCTGTCCGCCCAGTAGAACCAGCGGTCGGGCTCGACCTTGATGTGCTTGCGCACGGAGTTGAAGCCGAGCTCCTTGTGCTTGCGCAGGTCGAAGGCGAGGGCCTCGTCGGTGGGCGCGGTGTGCAGACCGTCGGGCCAGAAGCCCTGGTCGAGGGTGGCCATGAGGAAGACGGGCTTGCCGTTGAGGACGGTGCGGGGCACGCCGTCGATCTTCTCCACGGCGATGGAGCGCATCCCGAAGTAGCTGCCGACGCGGTCGGAGCCGACGGTCACCTTCAGCCGGTACAGGAACGGGTCGTCGGGCGACCACAGGCGGGGGTTGCGGATGCGCAGGGTCAGCGGCTCACCGGTCCGGCCGGTCGCCGTGGCGACCTGGCGCTTGCCCGCATACGCGGTCGCCCGGATCGGCAGCCCGTCGCGGACGCCGCGCGCCTGAACGGAGAGCCGCTCCTTGTCCACGTCCGGGATGAGCGCCAGCGAGTCGACGTGGTCGCGGGCGACCGGCTCCATCCAGACGGTCTGCCAGATACCGGAGCTGGGCGTGTACCAGATGCCGCTCGGGTCGAGGCGCTGCTTGCCGACCGGCGGGTTCTCGCCGTTCGCCGAGTCGGTGGGGTCGTAGACGCCGACGACGAGCTCCTGGGTGCGGCCGGGCTTGAGCGCGTCGGTGATGTCGGCGCTGAACTTGTCGTAGCCGCCCTCGTGCTCGGCCACCTTGGTTCCGTTGACGTACACCTCGGCCCGCCAGTCGACCGCCTGGAAGTTCAGCCGCAGCCGCTTGCCGGACCCGATGTGCCAGTCGCGCGGGACGGTGAAGGTCCGCCGGTACCACATGCGGTCCTCGTGCCGCTGGATCCCGGAGAGCTGGGACTCCACCGGGAACGGGACCAGGATGCGCTCCTTGAGCGTCTTCCCGAAGGGCGGCTGCTCGCCCTCCCCGGCGGCGGCGAACTGCCAGCGGCCGTTGAGGTTGGCCCACTGGTCACGGGTGAGCTGGGGGCGCGGGTACTCGGGGTGGGCGTTGTCCGGGCCCACCTCGTCGGCCCACTTGGTGCGCAGCTCGTAGGTGGAGCGGTTGGGGCCGCTGCTGAGGAAGGCGCCGACCGGGTCGCCGTCGGCCGCCGTCAGGCCGCCCTTGCCGTCGTAGCGGATGTCGGCGGTGCCGCGGGCGGTGCCGGTCTTGTTGCCGACGACCGGCTCGCCGAGGGTGACGAGCAGGGCCCTGGGGTCGGCGGGGTCCGGCGCGGCGGACTTCAGCGGCCACTTGGCGCCGCCGATGACCGCGTTCAGATGGCCGGTGAAGCCGGCCGGGGGCGCGGCGAGCGGCTGCGGGAAGTCGAGCTTGAGGGTGCGGCCGGAGGCGAGGACGGTGGCGGCGAGGGCGCCGTCGTAGTCGAAGCCGTCCGGGAGGCGGAACGCCGACTGGGGCACCGGCTCCTTGCTGCCGCCGGGCTCGGTCCAGCGCAGATGGAAGTTGGAGCCGCCGTAGTGCTCGAAGTACTCGACCTTGATGTCGTAGGCGCGGCCGGCGGTCAGGCCGATCGGCTCGGCGGTCTGTTCGCGGTCCCAGTCGTCGACCCAGTGGTCGATGGCGAGCTTGCCGTCGATCCACAGGCGGAACCCGTTGTCGGCGATGACCGAGAAGGTGTGGGGGCCGGTCTTCTCCGGCACGATCTTGCCGGTCCAGCGGACGCTGACGTCGTCCGAGCGGCCGGTGGTGAAGTTCAGCCGGGGCTCGAGATTGTCGAAGTCGAGGTGGGGGTCGAAGGCGGTGGCCTTGAGCTCGTGGAAGTCGAAGGCGCCGGGCGCGGAGTGGGTGTAGTACTCGCCCTTCAGCCCGCGTATGTCCACCGGGTCCTCCTCCGCCGCGGTGGCGGCCGGTCCGGTGGCGGTGAGTCCCGCGACGCCGAGCGCGGCGGCCAGCAGGAGCGCGAATCGGTCTCTGAGTCGTCTGGTGCGCACGGATCCTCCGTGGGTGAGGAAGGTGACGGCTCTCGCTACTGATGTACGTGCGATGTTCTATTGTGTGTGAAGTAGTTGCCCGCACAACGTTGTCACGAACAGTACTTGGCATAACAGCACGGATTCCGCCATCCGTCCAGGGACATGACAAGGGCCCCGGTGGTCCCACGACCAACCGGGGCCCCTCTGGCGCTCCGGACTACTGCACCTGCTGGCCCTTGCCGAGGACGATCACGCCGCCCTTGGACACCGTGTACAGCTCGGCGTCCCGCTCGGGGTTGACGCCGATCGTCGCGCCGGGCGGCACCTCGACGTTCTTGTCCAGCACCGCGCCGCGCACCACCGCGCCGCGCCCGATGTGCACGTTGTCGTGCAGCACCGAGCCCTGCACCACCGCACCGGGATCGACCAAGACCCCCGGCGAGAGCACCGACCGGGTCACCTGGCCGCGGATCAGACAGCCCGCGCTGATGATGGACTCACTGGCGATACCGCCCGCGTTGAACCGGGCGGGCGAGAGCTGGCCGGAGTGGGTGTAGATGGGCCACTGGCGGTTGTAGAGGTTGAACGCGGGGCGCTCGGCGATCAGGTCCATGTGCGCCTCGTAGTACGCGTCCAGGGTGCCCACGTCCCGCCAGTAGCCCTGGTCGCGGCTGGTCTCGCCGGGCACGTGGTTGGTGCTGAAGTCGTACAGCGCGGCCTCACCGCGCTCGGTGAGCTGGGGCAGGATCGATCCGCCCATGTCGTGCACCGAGTTCTCGTCCTCGGCGTCCCGCTGCAGCGCCTCGATCAGGGCCTTGGTGGTGAAGATGTAGTTGCCCATGGAGGCGAACACGCGGTCGGGGTCGTCGGCCAGCCCCGGCGGGTCGGCCGGCTTCTCCAGGAAGCGCTGCACGGTCTGCCCGTCGGAGCCCGGGGTGATCACACCGAACGCGGAGGACTCCGTGCGCGGCACCCGGATCCCGGCGACCGTGACACCGGCGCCGCTCTCGATGTGCTGGGCGAGCATCTGGCGCGGGTCCATGCGGTAGACGTGGTCGGCGCCGAACACCGCCACGTACTCCGGCCGCTCGTCGTAGATCAGGTTCAGCGACTGCAGGATGGCGTCCGCGCTGCCCAGGTACCAGCGCGGGCCGAGCCGCTGCTGCGCGGGCACCGGGGTGACGTAGTTGCCGAGCAGACTGGACATCCGCCAGGTGGTGGTGATGTGCCGGTCCAGGGAGTGCGACTTGTACTGCGTGAGCACGCAGATGCGCAGGATGTCGCCGTTGACCAGGTTGGACAGCACGAAGTCGACCAGCCGGTAGGTGCCGCCGAATGTGACCGCCGGTTTGGCGCGGTCCGCGGTGAGTGGCATCAGACGCTTGCCCTCGCCGCCCGCGAGCACGATTCCCAGGACCGAAGGTCCACCACGACGCATGGCCGCTCCCCTCACGCCGAGATCTCCCATCCCTGCCCGTGGCAGGGACGGCTAAGCCTGTTTGCGGATCTCCTCGTACAGCCGGACGGTGCGGCGGGCCACCGCGTCCCAGCCGAACTCGGCGACCGCGCGTTCCCGGCCGGCCTCGCCCATCCGCCGGGCGGCCTCCGGGTCCCCGAGGACCGAGTCCAGCGCCCGCGCCAGACCGGCCTCGAAGTCGTCGTCCACGTCCACCAGTACCCCGGTCTCCCCGTCCGCCACGACTTCCGGGATCCCGCCGGTCCGGGAGGCCACCACCGGGGTGCCGCAGGCCATCGCCTCCAGATTGACGATGCCGAGCGGCTCGTAGACGGACGGGCAGACGAAGACGGCGGCGTGGGTGAGCAGCTGGATGACCTCGGGCCGCGGCAGCATCTGCGGGATCCAGTGCACGCCCTCGCGCACCCGGCTGAGGTCCTCGTACAGCTCGCGGAACTCCCGGTCGATCTCCGGGGTGTCCGGCGCTCCCGCGCACAGCACCACCTGGGCGGCCGGATCGATGCCGCGCACCGCCCGCAGCAGGTGCGGCACGCCCTTCTGCCGGGTGATGCGGCCGACGAACAGCACATAGGGGCGGGAGCGGTCCAGGCCGATCCGCTCCAGGGCCTCGGTGCCGGGGTCGGGGCGGTACAGGTCGGTGTCGATGCCGTTGTGCACGATGTGCACGCGGGCCGGGTCGAGGGCCGGGTAGCAGCCGAGGATGTCCCGGCGCATGGCCCCGGAGACTGCGATCACCGCGTCGGCGGTCTCCACGGCGGTGCGCTCGGCCCAGCCGGACAGGGCGTAGCCGCCGCCGAGCTGCTCGGCCTTCCAGGGGCGCAGCGGCTCCAGGGAGTGGGCGGTGAGCACGTGCGGGATGCCGTACAGCATCTTGGCGAGGTGGCCGCCCAGATTGGCGTACCAGGTGTGGGAGTGGACGAGGTCGGCGCGCTCCAGGGCGGCGGCCATGGCGAGGTCCACCGAGAAGGTGCGCAGCGCGTCGTTGGCGCCGTCGAGCGCGGACCAGGGGCGGTGGCGCAGCACGCCGTCGGCGCGGCCCTCGCCCCAGCAGTGCACCTCCAGGTCCACCAGCGGCCGCAGCTCGCGGGCGAGGAACTCCACATGGACTCCCGCGCCGCCGTACACGTCCGGGGGGTACTCCCGGGTCAGCAGTCCCACACGCACCCGCGAACCCCCTGTCTGAGCACACGTCCCATTCATGGTCACCCACAACGGCCGCCTGCGGAACCCCCGGAGGACGTCTCCCCGATCTTTCTGTGCGCCCCGGAATTCGTTCTGCGCGGGCCCGGAACTCTTTGTGCGCGGGCCCCGGAACTCTCTCTGCGCGGGGCCCGGAACGCCGGCCGGGGCGGCACCTCGCCGCGCGCCCGCGTCACCCGCGTCCGGGGACACCCCCTAGGGGCCCGTCCCCGGGGCGGGGGACGTTCCGGCACCCGTCCTGGGGATGACAGGGCCGCCGTCGTACTCCATCGGCAGTAGGACACATTGAGTGCTCAGGGACGACGACGGGAACAAGCCGGGACGGCAAGGTGTTGGTCATGGAAGCCGACCCTTCGCCGCGCCGGGCCGACGGCCCCCGCCATCCGCAGAGGAGCAGCCGATGAGCGCCCTCGCGTTGTCCGTGCTGCTGTCGTTCGTGTCCGCCGTGGCCTACGCCGGCGGCGCGATCGTGCAGGAGCGGGTCGCGGCGTCCTCACCGGGCGAGCAGTACGCACCGCTGCGCCGCCCGGCCTGGTGGGCGGCCGTCGCGCTCAACGGCCTCGGCGCCTTGCTGCACGTGGTGGCGCTCGCCTACGGGCCCCTGAGCATCGTCCAGCCGCTGGGCGCCCTCACCATCGTGTTCGCGCTGCCCATGGCGGCGCTGTTCGTCGGCCGCAGGGCCGGGGCGACCGCCTGGCGCGGCGCCGTCATGGCGACGGTGGGCCTGGCCGGTCTGCTGGCGCTGGTCGGCGCCCCCGCCACACAGTCGCTGGACACCGGTCAGCGGGTCGCGGTGGCCCTGACCACGGCCGGCGCCGTCGCCACCCTGGTCGTCGCCGCCCGGGCCGTGCACCGGCACCCGGCGGTGCGCAGCATCCTGCTGGCGGTGGCCTCCGGTGTCGCCTTCGGCATGGCCTCCGTCTTCACCAAGACCGTCGCGGTCGACTGGACCGACGGCGTCTCGGTGGGCGACCTGCCCTCGCTCGCGGTGATCGGCGTGCTGGCCACGGCCGGTCTGCTGCTGTCCCAGGCGTCCTACCGCAGCGGCGGACTCGCCGCCCCGCTCGCCACGCTGACGGTGGTGAACCCGGTGGTCGCCGCCGCGGTCGGCATCACGATGTTCGGCGAGACCTTCCGCTACGGCACCACGGGCACCGCGCTCGCGCTGAGCTTCGGTGTGGTGGCGGCCGGCGGTCTGATCCTGCTGACGGCGGAACGGCTGGCGCGCGAGCAGCAGCAGGCCGCGCCGGCCACGGCCCACGCCGTCCCGGCCGCTTCGGCGGCTTCGGCCGTCGCGGCCGTCCCGGCCGACGACCCCGCGCGAACGCTCCTGGCCGCGCTGGAGGTACCCGCGGACGTGGCGCTGCCGGTGCCGGTCCCGGCCGGGGTCCCGGCGGGGGCGGATACGGACTCCGAGGTCACGGTCCCCCAGGTGGCGTACGCGCCCTTCTACGGCGGCCCGTACGTCCCGGTGCCCAGCGCCGGCCGGCACCGCATGCGCGTCAAATCCTGACCCCGCCCGCCCTGAGGTAGGCGACCGGGTCGATGTCCGAACCGAAACCGGGCCCCGACCGCACTTCGAAGTGCAGATGCGGGCCCGAGCTGTTGCCCGTGGACCCCGAGCGGCCGATGCGCTGGCCGGCGCCGACCGGCTGGCCGTTGCGCACGGAGATCGCCGAGAGGTGGGCGTACTGGCTGTAGCGGCCGTCGTGGTGCCGGATCACCACCTGGTAGCCGAAGGAGCCCTCCCAGCCCGCGCTGACCACGGTGCCCGCGGCGACCGACTTCACCGACGTGCCGGTGGGCACGGGGAAGTCGACGCCGGTGTGATAGCCCTTCGACCAGGCGGAGCCCGCCTTGTGGTACGGCGTGCCGAGCGCGGCGCTGACGGGGGCGACGAGCGTGCCGCTCTTGGCGGCGGCGGTGCCGCGCCCGGCACGGTCGCCGGTGCGCTGAGCCGCGGCCTTCCGCCCGGTCTTCCCCTCGGCCTTCCGCTCAGCCTTCCCCTCGGCCTTCCGCTCAGCCTTCCCCTCGGCCTTCCGCTCAGCCTTCTTCTGAGGCTTCTCGCCCTGCTTCTGAGCCTTCCCGGTCCGCTCAGCCGGCTTCGGCCTCGGAGCCCTCTCCGACGGCTGCGCGGTGCCGGACGAGCCGTCGGGCAGGGCGAGGCGCTGGCCGGGGATGATCAGATCGGGGTCGGCACCGATGACCGAGCGGTTGGCCTCGTACAGACCGTGCCAGCCGCCCCGCACCCCTTCGTCCGCGGCGATCCCGGAGAGCGTGTCGCCGGTGACCACGGTGTACATCTCGGTGCGCCCGGCACGGGACTGCGGCGTCTTCTGCGGTTCGACGTCCTCGACCGAGGACCGGTCGGCGCGCTGCTTGCGTTCGCCGTGGCCGGTCTTGCCGTCACCGCCCTTGACGTCGATGTCCGGGGCCTCGCCGCCCCGGGTGAGTCCCGCCCGTACCGAGCAGACCGGCCAGGCTCCCGGACCCTGCCCCTCCAGGGCCTTCTCGGCAACGGCGATCTGCTGGTCCTTGGTGGCGAGGTCGGCGCGCGGCGCGTACCGCGTGCCGCCGAACGCCTCCCAGGTGGACCGGGTGAACTGCAGTCCGCCGTAGAACCCGTTGCCGGTGTTGATGTCCCAGTCGTTGCTGGACTCGCACGCCGCCACCTTCTCCCAGGTCTCCACGTCGGCGGCCTGGGCGGTGCCGCTCATGGTCAGCGGCAGCGCCATCCCGGCGCCGCCGGCGGTCACGGTGAGCGAGGCCCGGTTGATCCTGTTCGGCTGATACCGGCGGTGCCGACCGCGCACGGCCATGGTGCCCCCCATCGACAATGCGTCAGGAGGGGCAAAAGTAAGCGCTGCGAACAGGCCGCCACAAGACGCCTATCGGTCGCGCGGATGCGCCAAGTGGCCGGTCTTTTTCGCCCGTTGCGCCCCGAGTTGCGAGCCGGGTCTCGCACGCGCGGGCGGGTGCGACGTGCCGCGGGCGCACGGACGCACGGACGCACGCACCCGATGAGACGGACGCACGCACCCGATGAGTGCGAAGGGGGGTGCGGCCCGTATGTGCCTGCGCGGAGCCGTACGGCGGCGCCCGCGGGTCCGCCGGCCCGCGCGTGCGCCCGCCGGTACGGCACGTCAGGATGGTCGAGGCAGGACTGACGGGCACCACCGGCAGCACCGATACCGAGGGCACTAGGAGCCAACCCTATGAGCAGTTCAGCGCAGATCGGCGTCACGGGTCTCGCGGTCATGGGCCGCAACCTCGCGCGCAATTTCGCCCGCAACGGCTACACGGTCGCGGTGCACAACCGCACGGTGGCGCGGACGTATGCGCTGGTGGAGGAGTTCGGCCACGAAGGCAAGTTCATCGCCGCGGAGACGGCCAAGGAGTTCGTGGCGGCGCTGGAGCGGCCCCGGCGGCTGGTCGTCATGGTGAAGGCGGGTGAGCCCACGGACGCGGTGATCGAGGAGTTCGCCCCGCTGCTGGAGCCCGGCGACATGATCATCGACGGCGGCAACGCGCACTTCGCGGACACCCGGCGCCGCGAGCGCGAGCTGCGCGAGAAGGGCATCCACTTCGTCGGCACCGGCATCTCCGGCGGCGAGGAGGGCGCGCTCAACGGCCCGAGCATCATGCCGGGCGGCTCGAAGGAGTCGTACGAGTCGCTCGGCCCGATGCTGGAGAAGATCTCCGCGAAGGCCGCCGACGGATCGCCCTGCGTCACGCACGTCGGCCCGGACGGCGCCGGGCACTTCGTGAAGATGGTGCACAACGGCATCGAGTACGCCGACATGCAGCTGATCGGTGAGGCGTACCAGCTGCTGCACGACGTGGCCGGCTACTCCCCCGCGCAGATCGCGGACATCTTCCGGACCTGGAACACCGGCCGCCTGGACTCCTACCTCATCGAGATCACGGCCGAGGTGCTGTCGCACGTGGACGCGGCGACGGGCAAGCCGTTCGTGGACGTGGTGGTGGACCAGGCCGAGCAGAAGGGCACCGGCCGCTGGACCGTGCAGATCGCCCTCGACCTGGGTGTGCCGGTCTCCGGCATCGCGGAGGCGGTCTTCGCCCGCTCGCTCTCGGGTCACGCGGCGCTGCGCGAGGCGTCCCGCGGGCTGGCGGGCCCGAAGGCCAAGCCGATGAGCGAGTCGGAGGCGGCGGCCTTCGCCGACCGGGTCGAGCAGGCGCTCTACGCCTCGAAGATCGTCTCCTACACCCAGGGGTTCCACGAGATCGCCGCGGGCAGCGAGGAGTACGGCTGGGACATCGACCTCGGCGCGGTCGCCTCCATCTGGCGCGGCGGCTGCATCATCCGGGCGGCCTTCCTGGACCGGATCCGCGCCGCGTACGACGCCCGGCCCGACCTGCCGAGCCTGCTGTCCGACGAGACGTTCGGGCGGGAGATCGCCGAGGCGCAGGACGACTGGCGCGAGGTGCTGATCGCCGCGGTCCGCAACGGCGTGCCGACCCCCGGCTTCGCCGCCGCGCTCGCCTACTACGACGCCCTGCGCGCCGAGCGGCTGCCCGCGGCGCTCACCCAGGGCCAGCGGGACTACTTCGGGGCGCACACCTACCGGCGGACCGACCGCGAGGGGTCGTTCCACACGCTGTGGGGCGGTGACCGTTCGGAGGTGTCGGCGTAGCGGCGCCTGACGCGCGAAGGGGCGGTGGGTCCCGCGACTCCGGTCTTCCCGGGATTCCCCGGGGAACGGAGGTCCGGGATCCACCGCCCCTCGCGTTGTCCTGATGGGCGGCATCGCCCCGCCCGGCGGCCCCTGCGCTCAGGTCAGGGGCGGGCCCGGTTCCGGGTTCGGTACGGGCTCGGGTCCCGGAGGGATCGGGGACGGTGAGGGCTCGGGCGGCGGCCCCGGAGAGGGGGGCGGAGGCGTCGGCGGGGGCGGCGTGGGTGCCGGGCCCGGCTCGGGGCCGGGGGGCGGTTCCGGCGGTGGGACCGGATGGGGCTGGGGGTGCGAGGGCTCGGGGCCCGGCGTGGGTCCGGGAGGGACGGGGTCCGGGTACGGCTCTGTCATGACGGATGTCCTCCGGCCAGTCGCTCGACTACGGCTCTGGACTCATCCCCCGCCTACCCGACGCCGGATTCCTCAGTCACCCCGTCGCGGGACATTACGGGCCCAGGTGGCGCTGCACCCCGGCCCCGGTGCCGGTCACCGGCTGTGCGATCCGGTCTGCCGGATCACGCTCGCGTCCGCCGGGTCGGTCCGCGGGGCCGGGCTCGCGTCCGCCGGTCAGGCGGTCACGGCCTGCGGGCTGCGCAGCTGGTCCGAACCGGGCACCGGCTCGGCGGCGTCGGCTCCGAGAGCCACGATCCGGTTGTCCGCGTCCACATGCACCACCCGGGGCTTCATCTCCCGGGCCTCGGCGTCGCTGACCTGGGCGTAGCTGATGATGATGACCAGGTCGCCGGGGTGGACGAGATGGGCGGCGGCACCGTTGATGCCGATGACGCCGGAGCCGCGCTCGCCCTCGATGACGTACGTCTCCAGCCGGGCGCCGTTGGTGATGTCCACGATGTGGACGAGCTCGCCGGGCAGCAGGTCGGCGGCGTCGAGCAGATCGGCGTCGATCGTCACGGATCCCACGTAGTGCAGGTCGGCCTGGGTGACGGTGGCGCGGTGGATCTTGGACTTGAACATAGTACGCAACATTGGGGCACTCCCACAAGTAGGCTCCCTGCCTGCGTTTTTGCAGGTCAAGGGCTATTTCCACACCCTACAACGAGTCGCACGTTCGGGCAGCTTTCCCCAGGTTTTTCAGGACTCATGCTGACCACTTGCTGACTTTCCTGACGCACCGTCAGGCGACTGGAGAAGGGTTCCGCCCGCTCTCCCGTCCCCCACCGCGGCGACGACACAAGCCTACGCAGCACCCTCTCAGGGGCATCCGTGATGACCGTCACTCGGGCGGTCTGGAGGGTAGGCAGAGGTGGCGGCGCTCATGGCGGAGCGGCCCACGCACCGCCGTGGTGCAACTGGCCCGAGCGCCTCCATACCGCCCCGCAGATGCAGGCAGCCAAGGTTCACCAAAGATCCCGAGTACTGAACGGGCGCGGCAACATAGCAGCGAATCGCCGGTTACCCAAACCGGCGATTCTCGTGACCATGGAATAGCTCGTCCGGTGGCGCTTGTCGGTGGCACAGGCCGGGTGCAACGAACGTTCGAGATTCAGCCAGAGCAATAGCGCGAGCCGACGCCGCGATCAGGCTCAGGCCAGCCTTTAGGGAGCCATCTTGCCGGCGCAACCGCAGTCGCACCCCGACGAGTCGCGCACCGATTTCGACTCGCCACGCCGGCGCCGTAGCGTCGAGCCGGTCCTCATGGACACTGCCGAGGTCGCCGCGATGCTCAACATGTCGACAAGCTGGGTCTACAGGGAGGCATCGAAGCTGGGCTTGAGGGGCTACAAGCTCGGCCGAGGGAGAAACGCGAAGGTCCTCTACAAGAGGTCCGACATCTTCAAGTGGTTGGAGCAGCAGAAGATCCATTAGAAGGATGCGCATCCATGCACGCGACACCACTCGGCTGCGCTGCACCGCGCTGGCCTGCGGGCTGGTGTCTGCGTTTCCGCTGCCGCATCGGCCGCAGTCCCCATTGCCCTAGGGAGTGAGACCTAGGTCACCTCGTGACTCCGATGGTGCCCCCAGGGGGCACCGGCAAGGGCCCGTTCTCGATTTCCTGATCTACGTGACTAAGGCGGGCACCCTGGGGTCCACGAGGGTGCTCGCCTTGACGCCACGGGTGGCGAAACCGTGCGGCGAGCGGCGCCGGAGGCGCCGGGACCCGAGAACGTCCACGACTTCACCGAGTCCCTGATGCCAAGCGGCCCGCCAGCATGCGCGTCACGCCCCCAACGCCACTGAGCGGTCAACCTCGCCCAGCCGCCGCAGGAAGCTCGGCCATCACTAGCGCCGGACGTCTACATCCAGGCCGCGATTCGCAACATCCGCTCCGGCGCCAGCAGGTCGACATCTAGCACGGGGGACTCGGCCTCCAGACGGACCCTGGAGCCGCCCAGCCGATACCGCTGGCAGCCACACCGACACTTGGCCTCGACGCCACGGCCCCCGTTACTGAGCTTTGCGGCGTGATGTCGTTGGGGGCTGACGATGTGTGATCGTCGCGGTATGCCGGTTGTGTGAGATATCCGCAGGGTGGTGGGCTGACGCCTGAACGGCAGGCGTTTCGCGAGCGGATCCGGCTGGAGGCCGCGGAGCGATTCGCTGCGGGCGCCTCCAACGCCGAGGTCGCCAAGGACTTACGGGTGAGTGTGCGCTCGGTGCAGCGCTGGCGCCGAGCCTGGCACGACGTCGGCGCTGAGGGGCTGAGCTCTGCCGGGCCGGTGTCACGGCCCAAGCTCAGTGAGGCCCTGTTCTGCGTGCTCGAGCAGGAGCTGGCCACGGGGCCACTCGCGCACGGCTGGCCGGACCAGACGTGGACGCTGGCGCGGATCAAGACACCCACGACTGGATCACCTGCTACTTCCTGCCGGCCTACGCACCCGACCTCAACCCCGTCGAGGGCATCTGGTCCCTGCTGCGACGCGGCAGCCAGGTCAACACCGCCTTCACCGACCCCGACCACCTCATCAGCACGCTCCGACACGGTCTCCGCCAGATCCAGTACCGCAGCAACCTCATCGACGGATGCCTCGCCGAAACCGGACTCACCTTCACGACATCACGGCGACAAAGTCAGTAGCGGCACCGAGTCGACAAAGTCGCGTGCCCCGCCACTGCCAGCCAGAGATGATGCGGAAGAGATGATCAGGCTGCGTAAAGGAGGGGCGTCGTGCAGCAGTTGGAGCTGATTGTCGTGCAGCTCGAAGAAGCCAAGGGCATGATCGAGAAAGGGCGCATGGCCCACCTGCGACTGGCGTTCATACTCCTCGACAGCGTGACGGAACTAATCCTTCACCGAACGGTGCAATCCGAACTCTGGGACCAAGAGGTGCTAGGGTCCGTCTTCAAACGGATCTTGCCCAGAGTAGGAATGACGCGAGCGAGACCGCTGCTTCGTAGGAGGTGGCG
>NZ_BAAAGU010000084.1:0-18725 GCF_039524635.1 Streptomyces thermocarboxydovorans
GCAGCCACTTCCTCGCCTTCCTGGGCCTCGCGGCCGCGCTGACCTGCTACAAGAAGCTCGCCAAAGCCACCACGTGAGACATCCTCTAAGTCGGTGGCCCATCACTCGCGTCCAGCACGGGAGCCGGCCTTTACTGGCGGGCTTGCGTATTCAACTGTCACCGGCTCTCCGAGGGGTCCAGCCCGGTGGTGACCGCCAGTGGTCTCCAGAGGCGTATCGCCTTCAAGACCGCCGACCAGGCCCTGGACCGGCACGACGCCGGACCGGTCACCGTCATCGACGACCGCCGCGTCGAGCGCGTCCCTGAAAGCCAAGGCCAAGACCCTCCACGTCGGCGTCGGCAACTACTGCTGGTTCTCCGGCCCGAGCAAGGCGTTGTGCCGGAAACTCGCCGGCACCCCGGACACCGACAAGCCCCTGATGGGGATGAGCGACTCGGCCCGCTGCGCGCAGGCCACCCAAGCGGCAGGCCGTGGCCCCAGCTCACTGGAGGAGCTGAAGGAAGCCCGATCGAAGAGGTCTGCTCCTACTGCCGCCGATCCGCCTGCCATCGAAGAGACGATCGAAGCCGCGGAAGCGCGCGTCCCTGTCAGGATCTGTCGACGGTCCGCCGCGGGGCGTCTACCTGGACATACACGGCGGCGGCTTCTACATGGACTCCGCAGCGCGAGGAGACAGACGCAACCGCGAGCTCGCAGACGCCCTGTACCTCGCCGTTGTCAGCGTCGACTACCGGCTGGCCCCTGAGTACCCCTGGCCCGCGGCACCCGACGACTGTGAAGCAGTGGCGCTCTGGCTCGTCGAAGAAGCCGATGCCCGCTTCGGAACGTCCCGACTCGCGATCGGCGGGAGCTCCGCGGGAGCCACACTCGCTCTGGCGACCCTGCTCCGGCTGGGAGACAAAGGTGCCGTTGGCCGATTCACCGGCGCTGCACTCCAATTCGGCACCTACGACTTGAGCGCACGAACCCCGGCCGGTCGCCGCATCACGGACGAATACTTCATCCAGGCGTACGTCGGCCATGTGGAAGACCGCACCGTTCCCGACATCTCTCCCATCTACGGCGATCTTCGGGGGCTTCCCCCAACGCTGCTGATCGTCGGCAGCGCAGACGTGTTGCTGGAAGACAACCTTGCGCTGGCGGGTCGGTTGTCAGCGGCCGGCAATGACGTCGAGCTCCGGATCTACCCCGAATCACCCCACGGCTTCACGGGCCACCCCACGGCAATGGCCAGGACGGCACTCAGCGGCGTCGACTCCTGGCTGCGCGACCGGATTACACAATCGTAGGGACCCGACCGCGGTCCTCGAAGGATCCCAGCCCTCGGGCCTGTCGTTTGGATCAGCCCGCGGGCGCGGGGTCTGGCACGCACATCTGCGGCGTTGTCGTCGGTTGCCGATGCTCCGCATCGGCAACCCTCCTCCGCCTTGCAGCTGCACGCACCAGACCCCGCTCACCGGTGCTGACAAGGCGCCGGCGATTCCCGCAGGCTGATCCAAACGACAGGCCCTAGAGGTCGATTACGTGAGACACGGCCTCGCGCACTCCCGTCGGCGTGGGCGGCAAACCGTCAGGCGCGCAGTCGACATCGATCGACCGGACACGTCTCATGCCCGGCTATCGGGCGTACCCGATCCGGATCGGCTTGGCCGCCGCGGCGGCCGGCACCGTCTCGACGGGCGGGCCCGGCATCCACGGCCGCCCCGTCCCGCGATCTTCCGGGCACTGGCACCTCCAACTCCTCGCGGAGCGCGGGAACGAGGATGAAGCGGGCGGTGTGGTACTTCGTCGCCGTCTTTCCGCCTCGGGTGCGGCACGGACTCCCGGCCGGGGCTTCACACTTCGGAAAGTCGTTTCTAGGCGGTCAAGATCACGGCTTGGCGCTCATGGCTGTTCCGTTGTCCCCCGAGGCCGGGACCGCTCTGCGGTGGCCCGAAGCTCTGCGGTTGTGCCGAATCGCGCGGCGGGGAGTCGTGGTGACACCGGTCCGATCACCAGCGGCACGGGGCCATTCCCCCACCGCCCGGCGTCCGCCCTGCCGGCTCCGCACCACGTTCCGGCCACGGACGGCTGCCGGCCGCCGGGGGCTACGGCGCGCCGGATAGACGGCCGCGGCAGACGGCCGCGGCGTCCAGCTCGCTCATCAGCAGGTCGCCCACGATTGCCGCGGCGGCTCGGTAGCCGCCGCTCGCTGCGTGGATCACCTGCTCGGAGAAGCCGATGGCGTTGCCCGCCGCCCAGACTCCCGGCACCGATGTCAGGCCGGTGGCGTCGACCACCGGGTACGTGCCGAACGGGGTTTCGTCCATCTGCGCGCCCAGCCGCTTCAGCAGGCCCGTCCGGGGCACGGGGCGCGGGGCGACGTAGAGGACGGAGCGGGCGTGGAAGGAGCCGTCGGAGAGCCGGACCCCGGTGAGCCGGTCGTCCTCGATGACCAGCTCGGTGACCTCGCCGGGCACCAGCTTCACGCCGGCGGCGGACAGCCTGCGCCGGTCCTGGTCGGTCAGTTCCTCCTCGGCGACCGTGTGCAGGAAGAAGGTCACGTCCTTGGACCACTGGGACACCATGAGTGCCTGGTGCGCGCTCGCCGCGCCGGACGCCAGCACGCCGAACGGCTCGTCCCGCACCTCCCAGCCGTGGCAGAACGGGCAGTGCAGCACGTCCCGGCCGAACCGTTCGGCGACACCGGGGACACCGGGCAGCTCGTCCCGCAGCCCCGTGGCGACAACCAGGCGCCGGGCGCGCACCTCGCGCCCGTCCTCCAGGGAGACGGTGAAGTCCCCGTCCCGCGCCACGTCCGTCACCCGGCCCCGCACCAGCTCGACCCCGTATCGTGCGATCTCCTCCCGGCCCACCGCGAGGAACTCGGCCGGGGACATGCCGTCCCGCGACAGATAGCCCTGCATGTGCGAGGAGGGCGCGTTGCGCGGCTCCCCGGCGTCCACCACCAGCGTCCGGCGCCGGGCCCGGCCCAGCACCAGCGCGGCGGACAACCCTGCTGCGCCGCCTCCGACGACGGCCACGTCGTACCGCCCGCCGGCGTGCCCCTTCGATTTCGATCCCATGTCGATCGGTCCCTTGCTGTCGGTCATGCCGACCACCTCCACGCCCGACGGTCGCCCGGCACCTGCCGCGTTGACAAACATCTTTGCCGGAACTGCAATGTCCGGCATGACGACGACGGACGAGACGGACGACGTTCTCGCGAATGTGGGCCCCAGGCTGCGCCGGATCCGCAAGGAGCGGGAGGTGACCCTGGCCGCGCTGTCCGAGGCGACCGGGATCTCCGTGAGCACCCTGTCGCGGCTGGAGTCCGGGCGGCGCAGGCCCAGCCTGGAGCTGCTGCTGCCCATCGCGCGGGCGCACCAGGTGGCGCTGGACGAACTGGTCGGCGCGCCCCCGGTGGGGGATCCGAGGGTGCGGACCAAGCCGCTGGTGCGGCACGGGCGCACCTACTGGCCGCTCACCCGGCAGCCCGGAGGGCTCCAGGCCTTCAAGGTGCTGGTGCCGCAGAGCACGGAGGAGCCCGAGCCGCGCACGCACGAGGGCTACGAGTGGCTGTATGTGCTGTCCGGGCGGCTGCGGGTGGTGCTCGGCGAGCACGACGTGGTGATGACCGCGGGCGAGGCCGCGGAGTTCGACACGCGTGTGCCGCACTGGTTCGGATCGACGGGGGAGGGGCCGGTGGAGTTCCTCAGCCTCTTCGGCCCGCAGGGCGAGCGGATGCACGTGCGGGCGCGGCCGAAACCGGCGTGACCTCGCGGCCGAGGCCGGCCTGATCCGCCGGCCCGGAGCCCGGCCGGCTCCCGAAGATGCCGCGGGCTGTTCCCTCACGGGCAAGCGACCGCTTAGTATGCCAACCGACCCGGTCCGACGAAGCAGTCCCCCGTGGAGGCCCGCATGCAGGCATGGCAAGTGCACGAGAACGGTGAGCCGGGTGAGGTGATGCGGCTCGCGGACGTGGAGCAGCCGGTCCCCGGCGAGGGTCAGGTCCTGCTGAAGGTGCGCGCCGCCAACATCAACTTCCCCGACGCGCTGATGTGCCGGGGCCTCTACCAGGTCAGGCCGCCCCTGCCCTTCACGCCGGGCGTGGAGATCTGCGGCGAGACCGAGGACGGCCGCCGCGTGATCGCCAACCCGGCCCTGCCCCACGGCGGCTTCGCCGAGTACGCCGTCGCCGACGCCAGGGCCCTGCTGCCCGCCCCCGACGCGCTGGACGACGCCGAGGCGGCGGCCCTGCACATCGGCTACCAGACCGGCTGGTTCGGCCTGCACCGGCGGGCCCGCCTCGAGGCCGGGGAGACGCTGCTCGTCCACGCCGCGGCCGGCGGCGTCGGCAGCGCGGCCGTGCAGCTCGGCAAGGCGGCCGGCGCCACCGTCATCGGCGTCGTCGGCGGGGCCCGGAAGGCCGCCGTCGCCCGCGAGCTGGGCTGCGACGTGGTGATCGACCGGCGCGAGCAGGACGTGGTGGCCGCCGTGAAGGAGGCCACCGGGGGCCGCGGCGCCGACGTGATCTACGACCCGGTGGGCGGCCAGGCCTACGCCCAGTCCGCCAAGACCGTCGCCTTCGAGGGGCGGATCGTGGTCGTCGGCTTCGCCGGCGGCGAGATCCCCAGCCCCGCGCTCAACCACGCCCTGGTGAAGAACTACTCGATCCTCGGCCTGCACTGGGGCCTGTACAACACCAAGAACCCGAAGCTGGTCCAGCACTGCCACGAGCAGCTCGTCGAACTGGCCGCACGCGGCGCCGTCAAGCCGCTGGTGAGCGAGCGCGTCCCGCTCGCGGCCGCCGCCGACGCCGTCCAGCGCGTCGCCGACGGAACCACCACCGGCCGCGTCACCGTGCTGCCCTCGCTGGAGAACGGAGCCGCCGCATGACCGACGCCGCCGAACTGCGCCGCCGCACCCAGGAGTTCCTGGCGGCGCACCCGCCCGCCGCCACCGACCGCCTCGACTTCCTGCGCGCCCGCTTCGACGCCGGACTCGCCTGGGTGCATTTCCCCGAAGGCCTCGGCGGCCTCGGCGCCCCCCGTGCGCTCCAGGCCGTCGTGGACGCCGAACTGGAGGCCGCCGGGGCACCCGACAACGACCCCCGCCGCATCGGCATCGGCCTCGGCATGGCCGCGCCGACCATCCTCCAGTACGGCACCGAGGAGCAGAAGCGCCGCTTCCTGAAGCCGCTGTGGACCGGGGAGGAGGTCTGGTGCCAGCTGTTCAGCGAGCCCGGCGCCGGATCCGACCTCGCCGCCCTCGGCACCCGCGCCGTCCGCGAGGGCGACGAGTGGGTGGTCAACGGGCAGAAGGTGTGGACGTCCAGTGCCCATGTCGCCCGCTGGGCCATCCTCATCGCCCGCACCGACCCGGACGTGCCCAAGCACAAGGGCATCACCTACTTCCTGTGCGACATGACCGACCCCGGCGTCGAGGTGCGCCCGCTGCGCCAGATCACCGGCGAGGCCGAGTTCAACGAGGTCTTCCTCACCGACGTCCGCATCCCCGACTCGCGCCGCCTCGGCGAGGTCGGTGACGGCTGGCGCGTCGCGCAGACCACGCTGAACAACGAGCGCGTCGCCATCGGCGGCATGCGGCTGCCCCGCGAGGGCGGCATGATCGGCCCCGTCGCAAAGACCTGGCGGGAACGCCCCGAACTGCGCACCCACGAGCTGCACCAGCGGCTGCTCAAGCTCTGGGTGGACGCCGAGGTCGCCCGCCTCACCGGCGAACGCCTGCGCCAGCAGCTCGTCGCCGGACAGCCCGGACCCGAGGGCGCCGGGATGAAGCTCGGCTTCGCCCGCCTCAACCAGGAGATCAGCGGACTGGAGGTGGAACTGCTCGGCGCCGAGGGCCTGTTGTACGACGACTGGACCATGCGCCGCCCCGAGCAGGTCGACTTCACCGGCCGCGAGGCCGGCTACCGCTATCTGCGCGCCAAGGGCAACAGCATCGAGGGCGGGACCAGCGAGGTCCTGCTGAACATCGTCGCCGAGCGCGTGCTGGGCCTGCCGGCCGAGCCGCGCACCGACAAGGACGTCGCCTGGAAGGACCTCGCCCGATGAGCACACAGCCGGACCTTCTGTACTCGGAGGAGGAAGAGGCGCTGCGCGGCGCCGTCCGTGACCTGCTCACGGACCACTGCGACGCGGCGGGCGTGCTCGCCCGCGCCGAGACGGACACCCCGCACGACCTGTCGCTGTGGAAGGCGCTCGCCGACGGCATGGGCCTCGCCGGGCTGCTCGTCCCCGAGGACCGGGGCGGCCAGGGCGCCACCCACCGGGAGGCCGCCGTCGTCCTGGAGGAGCTGGGCCGCGCGGTCGCTCCGGTGCCGTACCTCACCAGCGCGGTCGTGGCCACCGAGGCGCTGCTCGCCTGCGACGGGGGTTCGGAACTCCTCGGCGATCTGGCCTCCGCACGGAAGATCGGAGCGCTCGCCGTCGGGCTGCACACCGCCGCGGGCGGCGCCTTCACGGCCGTCCGGGCGGAGAACGGGGCGCTGAGCGGCACGGTGACCGGCGTCGCGGACGCCGCCGTCGCCGACGTGCTGCTGGTCCCGGCGGACGACGGCGGGCTGTACGCGGTGGACGCCGACGCGGCCACGATCACCCCGCAGACGTCCCTGGACCTCACCCGCCCCCTCGCCGAGGTGCGGCTCGACGCCGCCCCCGGCCGCCGGATCGGTGACGCCGAGCCCGCGATACGACGCGCCCTGCGCGCCGGTGCCGGACTGCTGGCCTCCGAGCAACTGGGGCTCGCCGACTGGACCTTGACCGAAACCGTGCGCTACCTGAAGGGCCGCAAGCAGTTCAACCGCCCGGTCGGCGGCTTCCAGGCACTCAAGCACCGGCTCGCCCAGCTGTGGCTCGAGGTCGTCAACCTCCGCGCCGCCGCCCGAGCCGCCGCCGACGCACTGGCGACCGGCGCGGACACCGACGTCTCGGTCGCCGTGGCGCAGGCCTACGCGGCGCCCGTCGCCGTCCGCGCGGCCGAGGAGGCCCTGCAACTGCACGGCGGCATCGGCATGACCTGGGAACACCCGGTCCACCTCTACCTCAAGCGCGCCAAGGCCGACTCGATCGCCTACGGCACCGCGGGCGCCCACCGCGCGGCCCTGGCGGAACTGGTCGACCTGCGGGCGCCCTGACCCGCGAGCACACGCGGAGAGAGCCGGAGCCCGTCCCCGCCGGGGGCGGGCTCCGCCCTGTTCCCGTTGTGCGGCCTCTGCCCTGTTCCCGTTGTGCGGTCCCTGCGCCGGTGAGGTGAACACCCGGCGGCGGATCGGCCAACTCCGCGCACGGCTCTGCTGTTTGGCACCCGACGGCCCGCATACTCCTTGAGGTCCCGCAGGCCCTACCAGGGAGGCAGAGCATGGCCCTCACCACCCGCCGCAGAGCCCTCACCACCCTCGGCGCCGCCCTCGCCGGTTCGTTCGCGCTGCCCGCCACCCAGGCGCTCGCCGGTGAACGGCGCCACCGGCCAAGCCCGTTGTGGCGCGCCCACGCCCACAACGACTACGAGCATCCCCGTCCCCTCCTCGACGCCCTCGACCACCGCTTCGGCAGCGTCGAGGCCGACATCTTCCTGGTCGGCGACCAACTCCTCGTCGCCCACGACCCCGTGGACCTCGACCCGTCCCGCACCCTGGAGTCCCGGTACCTCAAGCCCCTGGCCGCCCGGGTGCGCGCCAACCGCGGTACGGTCCACCGAGGACACCACCGGCCGCTCCAGCTGCTCATCGACATCAAGACCGAGGGCTCGTCCACCTACCTCGAACTGGACCGCCAACTGCGCCGCTACCGGCACCTGTTCACCACGTATGTGCACGGCCGGGTGCTGCCCGGACCGGTCACCGCCGTCATCTCCGGCGACCGCGCCGCCCGGCTGCCGATGGAGGCGCAGCGGGTGCGCCGAGCCTTCTACGACGGCCGGCTCGCCGACCTCGGCGGCCCGGCACCGGCCTCCTTCATGCCGTTGATCAGCGACAACTGGTCGCTGCACTTCACCTGGCTCGGGTCCGGCGCCTTCCCGGAGGCCGAGCGTGCGAAGCTGCGGCAGATCGTGCGCACCGCCCACACGCGCGGCCAGAAGGTGCGCTTCTGGGCCACCCCGGACCTGCCGGGCCCCGAGCGCGAGGCGGTGTGGCGTGAACTGGTCGCCGCGGACGTCGACTTCCTCAACACCGACGACCTGGCGGGCCTGGAATCCTTCCTGGACTCCTACCGCCCGGCATAGCGCCGGCGCAGACACCACACGTTCGGAGGACACCTCAGCTGCCCGGACGAACCCTCCGCTACGCCACACTTGCGGCCGAACGCCGCGAAGCGGACGTGGCGGAGGAGGTAGACGATGGCGATTTCCATCTCTGTGGTGCTGCTGCTCGGGATCCTGGCGGTGATCTTCCTGCGGAACGGCGGGCTGAAGTTCTCCCACGCCCTGGTGTGTCTGCTGCTCGGCTTCTACCTGGCCAGCACCAGCATCGCCCCCACCATCCACAGCGGCCTCACGGCGACGGCGGACATCGTCAGCAGCCTGCGGCCGTAGACCCGCGGCCGGCAGCGGCTTGCGCTCGTGGACCCGCGTGGGGCGCCAGGGGCGGGCGGCAGCTTGCGGTCGTGGGCCCGTGCGGGGCGCGGAGATCGGCAACGGCGGCCTGCGGCAGTGGACCCGCGCAGGGCACCGGTGCCGGGTGTCAGGCGCGTTCGGACACGGCGGCCGGGTCGTCCAGGACGCCCCGCACCACCGAGTGCGCCGCGCCGAGCAGCGGTCCCTCCGGGCCCAGCGAGGAGACCGTGACGGGGCAGGCCGGCCCGGCGGTACGGCGGGCCAGCTCCGAGCGCAGCGACGGCAGCAGCCAGGGGGCCAGGCCCGCCAGCGCGCCGCCCAGCACCACGCTCTCCGGGTCGAGCAGATTCACCGCGCCGGTCAGCGCGATGCCGAGCGCGGTCCCCGCGTCGCGCAGGGCGTCCCGCACGGCCCGGTCGCCCTGTTCCGCGCGGCCCGCGAGCAGGCCCACGCGGTCCTCGCCGGGCTCCAGGCCCGCCGCGCGCAGCACCGCCTCCTCACCGGCGTACTGCTCCAGACAGCCGCGGCCCCCGCAGGGGCAGGCGGGGCCGTCCGGGTGCGCCGGCACATGGCCCAGCTCGCCCGCGAAGCCGCGGTTGCCGTACAGCAGCCGCCCGTCGACGACCACGGCCGCGCCGATGCCGATCTCCGCCGACACATGGAGGAAGTCGCGCGGCGCCCCCTTGCCGAGCCAGAGCTCGGCCAGCGCGCCGAAGTTGGCCTCGTTGCCCACCGTCAGCGGCCATCGCGCCGGGAGCAGGGCGGCGAGGTCGGTGTCCTGCCAGCCGAGGTTGGGTGCGCGGACCACCGTCCGGGCGTCCCGCGCCACCAGACCGGGAACGGCCACGGCCAGCCCGGCCGGCCACAGGCCCGCGCCGTCCGCCTCGGCGACGACCTGGTCGATCAGTTCCCTCAGCTCAGCGATCACGGACTCGGGCGCCCGGTCCCGGTTCGCCGTCTGCCGCACCGCCCGCGCCCGGACCTCGCCGCGCAGGTCCACCGCGCAGACGGCGAGATGGTCGACCCCCACCTCGGCGCCGATGCCCGCCGGACCGTGCCCGCTCACCGCGAGCGCCGAGCCGGGCCGGCCCACCCTGCGGGGCCGCTCCGGACCCAGCTCCTCCAGCAGGCCGGAGCGGATCAGCTCGTCCACCAGGGTGGACACCGCGGCGCGGGTCAGACCGATGCGTGAGGCGACGGCGGCCCGGGACAGCGGCCCCTCGGCGCTGACGGTGTGCATGACGCGCGCCAGGTTGCGGCGGCGCATCCCCTGCTGGGTGTCGGGCAGCGCCCGCCCCGGACCGGCCGCGGGTCGTGCGTCGTGCAGCGGTGCGCTCATGCCTCCGTCAGTCCTCGGTCAGTGGTGCCCCGGTGGGGCGGCCGCGCGGTGCTGCCCGCGCCGCCGCCGGCGTTCACCGTGGAGCGGCCGGGCCGGCCCGCGCCGTCAGTCCGTGTCCGCCGCGCGATCCAGCAGCGGCGCCGCGTCGGAGCGTACCTCGGCGATCCGGGCCAGCGTCTCCTCGTCCCGTTCCACGGGCTCCAGCACCGGCCCCACCGCCGTGTTCCAGCGCCGGGCGACCGCCGCCGGGTCCTCCCCGGTCAGCAGCCCGGCCGCCTGGGCCGCGGCGCCGAGCGCCACCAGCTCCTTCGCCTCCGGCACCTGGACGGGACGCCCCGACAGCCGCCGCACGGTCTCCTGCCAGGCCCTGCCGCGCGCCCCGCCGCCGATCAGCAGCAGTGGCGCCGACGGGTCGGCGTCCTCGTCGAGCACGAGATCGAGCGCGTCCAGCAGCGAGTGCACGGCGCCGTCGTAGGCGGCCTGGAGCAGCTGCCCGCCGGTGGTGTCGTGGCGCAGCCCGTACAGCAGGCCGGAGGCGTGCGGGAGGTTCGGGGTGCGCTCGCCGTCGAGGAACGGCAGCAGGGTGACCCCACCGCCCGGCTCGACCGCCTCACGGTCCAGGCCCAGCAGCGCCGCGACGCGGTCCACGGCGAGCGTGCAGTTGAGGGTGCAGGCCAGCGGCAGCCAGTCGCTGCGGGCGTCGGCGAAACCGGCCACCGTCCCGCTGGGGTCGGCGGGCCGCCGGCGCGAGACGGCGTAGACCGTGCCCGAGGTGCCCAGGCTCATCACCGGCATGCCCGGCCGCAGACCCAGGCCCAGGGCCGCCGCGGCGTTGTCACCGGTGCCGCACGCGACCAGGGTGCCCCTGGAGAACGGCAGGTCGTGGCTGTCGCGGACGGTGCCCGCCACCTCGCCGGAGCGCACCACCCGGGGCAGCAGCGCCGGGTCGAGGCCCACATGGGCGAGGATCTCCTCGTCGTACGTCTCGGTCGCCGAGGCCCACCAGCCGGTGCCGGAGGCGTCGCCCCGGTCGGTGGTGCCCTGCCCGGTGAGCCGCTCGGTCAGATAGTCGTGGGGGAGCCGTACCGCCCGGGTGGCGCGGACCGACTCCGGCTCGTGCTCGGCCAGCCAGGCCCACTTGGTGACCGTGAAGGAGGCGGTGGGGACGCTGCCGGTGCGCTCGGCCCAGAACTTCGCGCCGCCCAGCTCCTCGACGAGGCGGCGGGCCTGGGGCGCGGAGCGCACATCGTTCCACAGCAGCGCCGGACGCACCGGCTCGCCGTGCTCGTCCAGGGTGACCAGGCCGTGCTGCTGCCCGCCGACGGACACCGCGGCCGCCTCGTGCGCCGGCTCGCCGCACTGCCGCAGCGCCTCGCACAGCGCCTCCCACCACTGGCGCGGGTCGCTCTCCCGGCCCGCGCCCGAGGTCACCGTGTGCGGCGCCTGACCGCTCGCGACCACTCTGCCGGTGGCCACGTCGACGACCAGCGCCTTGGTGGACTGGGTGGACGTATCCACGCCGACGACGAGCGGACCCTCGGCTGCTGACATCGGTCTCTCCCTCTTCCGGGCTCGGTCGGGACGCGTCACGGACGGATGGGGAACACCTTGTGACTTCCCAGGAGTGCGCTCGCATACTAATTTGTAAATCGCCATGACGAAATAGCCTCAGCGACCAAGGAGCCGCGGCATGAGCCACCAGCCCACCCCCGAGGACAAATTCACCTTCGGCCTGTGGACCGTCGGCTGGCAGGGACGGGACCCCTTCGGCGACGCCACCCGGCGCGCCCTCGACCCCGCCGAGACGGTGCGGCGCCTGGCCGAGCTGGGCGCCTACGGGGTCACCTTCCACGACGACGACCTGATCCCCTTCGGCTCGAGCGACAGCGAGCGCGAGGAGCACATCAAGCGGTTCCGGCAGGCGCTGGACGCCACCGGCATGAAGGTGCCGATGGCCACCACCAACCTCTTCACCCACCCGGTGTTCAAGGACGGCGCCTTCACCGCCAACGACCGCGACGTGCGCCGCTACGCGCTGCGCAAGACCATCCGCAACATCGACCTCGCGGTCGAGCTGGGCGCACAGGTGTACGTCGCCTGGGGCGGGCGCGAGGGCGCCGAGTCCGGCGCGGCCAAGGACGTCCGGGTGGCCCTGGACCGCATGAAGGAGGCCTTCGACCTCCTCGGCGAGTACGTCACCTCCCAGGGCTACGACCTGCGCTTCGCCATCGAGCCCAAGCCGAACGAGCCGCGCGGCGACATCCTGCTGCCCACCGTCGGACACGCACTGGCGTTCATCGAGCGCCTGGAACGGCCGGAGCTGTACGGGGTGAACCCGGAGGTCGGCCACGAGCAGATGGCCGGGCTGAACTTCCCGCACGGCATCGCCCAGGCGCTGTGGGCGGGCAAGCTCTTCCACATCGACCTCAACGGTCAGTCGGGCATCAAGTACGACCAGGACCTGCGCTTCGGCGCGGGCGACGTGCGGTCCGCCTTCTGGCTGGTGGACCTGCTGGAGTCGGCCGGCTACACCGGCCCGCGCCACTTCGACTTCAAGCCGCCGCGCACCGAGGACCTGGACGGCGTGTGGGCCTCGGCCGCCGGCTGCATGCGCAACTACCTCATCCTCAAGGAGCGCGCGGCGGCCTTCCGGGCGGATCCGGAGGTGCAGGAGGCGCTGCGCGCGGCCCGGCTGGACGAGCTGGCCCGGCCGACGGCCGCGGACGGGCTCCAGGCACTGCTGGAGGACCGGTCGGCCTTCGAGGAGTTCGACGTGGAGGCCGCGGCGGCCCGCGGGATGGCCTTCGAGCGGCTCGACCAGCTGGCCATGGACCACCTGCTGGGCGCCCGCGGCTGACCGGCGCGCGCCGGGGGCGTCCGGTTGCTGTTGCGGTCCGCCTCCGCTTGCGGTTGTGGTCCGCCTCCGCCCGGTCTGGTGCCGGGCGGGGGTGCGGCGTTCGGGGCGTGGGGGACGGGGGTGAACCAGCCCCGGTGGGTGACGTTCCGCCGGGGCTCGCTGTCGGGTTGGCGTGAGGTCGGGGTGGCGCGACGTCGGGTGTCGGCTTCGGTCGTCGCGGGTCGGCTCCGGATGTCGGGCGGGCGGGTGCCTCAGCGTGCGGGGTGCGGTTGTGTGCATGCGCGGTTGCGCGGTTGCGCGGTTGCGTGGACGGGCGGGGCGGGTGTGCGCCGGGCGTGTGGCCGAGGCGTGCCCATGGGTGCGGCGGCGCCCCGTGACACCTCCGTAGCGCGCGGCATCCTCGCGCCGCGCGCCGCCTGCGGCGACCATGGGCCCATGGCCACTCCACCCGTACCGCCCCAGCCGCCGGCCGGACCTCCGGGCGATGCGCCGCCTCCGGGCGGCGGTTACGGACCGCCCTCCCACGGCGGAGCACCGCCGCCGGAACCTCCCGACGACCACGGGGACGGGGGAGGGCACGGGCCGGGCGGACGCCGGATCCTGTTCGTGCTGCTCGCCGCGGTCGTGGCCGTCACGGCGCTGTCCTTGATCGTGCTGTTCGCCACCGGTGACGACGACTCCCCGGACACGGAGCCGACCAGCACGGGCACCAACGGCTCACCCGGCCCCTCCCTGGACCTCCCGTCCGGCTTCCCCAGCGGTCTGCTGCCCTCCGGGTTCCCGAGCGAGCTCCCGTCGGAGCTGCCGTCGGGATTCCCCTCCGAGCTGCCGTCCGGCTTCCCGACGGCGTGGCCCTCCGGATTCCCCAGCCATCTGCCGAGCGGCCTTGAGTCCCTGCTGCCGTCCCTGGGCGAGGCCGCCGCGCGCTGACCTGCCCCGCCTAAGGGCCCGGCGCGGCGCCCTCCGGTCCAGGGACCGGCGGCGCGCTCGGCCTGGGGATCTGCGCGCGCTCCGCCTAAGGACCGGTGGCGCCCTCCGCCGTCGCCAGCGCGGTCGCCGGGTCCTGGGCGGGCGCTCCCGCCGGGGTCCAGCGGCCGCGTTCCTTGCGATAGGGCCACCAGCGCCCGTCCCGGCCCAGGCGCAGCTGGACGGGCGCGCCGACGACGGTCCACCGGTTGCCGCGGGCCTTCAGAGGTGGCCGTTCGCTCTCCTCCCAGGCCGCGTCGAGCGCGGCACGCGCCCGGGCCAGGGTGTGCCAATCCAGCGTCCACTCCTCGTCGAGCACCTCCAGGGCCTCCGCCCCGCCCCGCTGCCACGCACGGACCGCCACAGCCAGCCCCTCCCTGCCGCGCCCCGAACCCTCGGCGAGCCGGATTGCCACCTCCGGCGCGGGTTCCCCGGCGGCGAGCCGCACCGCGTCCTGAGCGACGGTCGCTCCGGGCACTGTCGGGTGCTCCTGCCGGCCCGACTGCCCCTCCCGCAGGGCCTCCGAGAGGAGCCGGTGTGCCTCCGCCGCGGTCCGGGCTGCCAGGAACTCCAGCGCGCCCGGGTCGATCCCGGCGGGCGGCGGAGTCTCCGTGTCCAGCGACGGGGGTGCGCCCGGCTCGGCCGGGAGCGCCGGAAGGTCCGGGAGCGGAGGCAGGACGGCCCCGGTCGCGAACGCCTCGTCGGCGTCCACCCCGCGCCCGTCGTGCGCCCCGTGCATCCCGTTCGACTCGTGCGCCCCGTCGGCCCCGGCGGGTCGTTCGCCCGGCCCCGACGTCCCGGCGCGCGACTCCAGCGCCTCCAGCAGGGCGCGTTCACCCCGCCCCCGCATCAGCAGCAGGACGAACGGGTCCTGGTCCAGCAGCCTGGCCGTCTGGTAGCAGAGCGCCGCCGTGTGAGCGCAGTGGTCCCAGGCCCCGCAGTCGCACTCGGCCTCCAGATCGCCGAGCCCCGGCAGCAGCTCCACCCCGGCCGGCTCCGCGTCCTCCACCAGATGCGTCGGCATCTCCCGGTCGAGCAACGCCGCCACATGTCCGGCCCGTTCGGCCGCCATGTCCACGAAGCGGTCCCACTGCTCGTCGGTCAGCTGCTGCAGCAGCACATCCGCCCGGTGCCCGGTGCCGTCGCGGTCCTGGACGACCGCTGTGATGCGGCCCGGCCGCACGGACACCGCGCCGACCGCGCCCGCCCGCGCGAGCCTGCGGCCCGCCTTGAGCTGCCCCGGATCCAGCGCCGTGCTCTCCAGCGCGGTCAGCCAGGCGCGTCCCCACCAGGTCAGGGCGAAGGCCCGCCCCCGCGCGGGCGGCAGCGCGCCGAACGTCCGCTCCGCACCGGCGCCTTCACCGCCGTGCTCACCGTCGTACCGGGTCATCGCCGTCATCGCCGTCCCCCTCGTTCGTCCTCGCGCAGCGCCACCAGGTCCGCCAGCTCCGCGACCGTCAGTTCGGTGAGCGCCGCCTCGCCCGAGCCCAGCACCGCGTCGGCCAGCTCCCGCTTGCTCTCCAGCAGGGCGGCGATGCGGTCCTCGACGGTCCCCTCGGCGATGATGCGGTGCACCTGCACCGGCCGGGTCTGGCCGATGCGGTACGCCCGGTCCGTCGCCTGCGCCTCGACGGCGGGGTTCCACCAGCGGTCGTAGTGCACGACATGCTCGGCGCGCGTCAGGTTCAGACCGGTGCCCGCCGCCTTGAGCGACAGCAGGAACACCGGCACCTCGCCCTCCTGGAAGCGCCGCACCATCTCCTCGCGCACGGCCACCGGCGTGCCGCCGTGCAGGAGCTGGGCCGGAACGCCCCGTGCGGCCAGGTGGCGCTCCAGGATCCTGGCCATCGCCACGTACTGCGTGAACACCAGCACGCCCGCCTGCTCGGCGAGCACGGTGTCGAGCAGTTCGTCCAGCAGCTCCAGCTTGCCGGAGCGTCCCGCGACCACCGGGCGCTCCTCCTTGAGGTACTGCGCGGGGTGGTTGCAGATCTGCTTCAGACCGGTCAGCAGCTTCACGATCAGGCCCCGGCGCGCCATCCCGTCGGCCTCGGCGATCTCGGCCAGCGCCTCGCGCACCACGGCCTCGTACAGCCCCGCCTGCTCCTGCGTGAGGGACACGGCGTGATCGGTCTCGGTCTTCGGCGGCAGCTCCGGCGCGATCCCCGGGTCCGACTTGCGGCGGCGCAGCAGGAACGGCCGCACCAGCCTGGCCAGCCGCTCCGCCGCGGCCGGGTCCCGGCCCGCCTCCACGGCGTCCGCGTACCGGCTGCGGAAGGTGCCGAGCCGGCCGAGCAGACCGGGCGTGGTCCAGTCGAGGATCGCCCACAGCTCTGTCAGGTTGTTCTCCACCGGCGTGCCGGTGAGCGCCACCCGGGCGCGGGCGCCGATCGACCGCAGCTGACGGGCCGTCGAGGCGTACGGGTTCTTCACGTGCTGGGCCTCGTCGGCGACCACCATCCCCCAGTCGACCCCGGAGAGCCGGCCGGCGTCCAGACGCATGGTGCCGTACGTGGTGAGCACGAACTCGCCGTCCGCCAGGCTGTGCAGGGAGCGGCGCGTCCCGTGGAAGCGCCGCACGGCGGTGCCGGGCGCGAAGCGCTCGATCTCGCGCTGCCAGTTGCCCATCAGCGACGCCGGGCAGACCACCAGCGTGGGTCCGGCCGCCGCCGGATCGCTCTGCCGGTGCAGATGCAGCGCGATGAGCGTGATGGTCTTGCCGAGACCCATGTCGTCGGCGAGGCAGCAGCCGAGGCCCAGCGAGGTCATACGAGCCAGCCAGTCGAGACCGCGCCGCTGATAGTCGCGCAGGGTGGCGGCGAGCCCGGCCGGCGGCTCGACCGGCTCCTGCCCCTCGGGTTCCGCGAGCCGGTCGCGCAGCGCCGCCAGCCATCCGGTCGGCCGGACCTCGATCCGCCGCCCGTCCACCTCCACGGAGCCGGTCAGCGCCGCGCCGAGCGCCTCGACGGGCGTGACCTTGTGGGCCCGGCGGGCGCGGGCGCGCTCGATCTCCTGAGGGTCGATCAGCATCCACTGGTCACGCAGTCGCACCACCGGACGGTTGGCCTCGGCGAGCCGGTCCAGCTCCTCCCGGGTGACCTGTTGCCCGCCGACGGCGAACGACCAGTCGAACGCCAGCAGCGCGCCGGCCGACAGGAACGACGGCCCCTGAGCGAAACCGGCCGGCCCGAACTCCCGCTTCTCGTCGGCGGGGCCGACCTCCGCGCGGGTGGTCAGGCTCCGGGTCAGCTCCTTCGGCCAGTGCACCTCCACGCCCGCACCGGCCAGCGCCCGCGCCCCCTCACCGAGCAGATCGACGACCTCCTCGTCGGCGAGCTCCACCGCGTCAGGGACGGTCGTCGACAGCAAGGGCGCCAGCGGCGGCCAGGCGCGGGCGGCCCGGCGCAGGGCCAGCAGGGCGTCCCGGCGCTCGGCCGCGCCGAAGGCGCCGCCGGAGGTGCCGCCGGAGGTGCCGCTCGAGGCCGTGGACCAGACGTCGGCGGCATCCGAGACGAGGGTCGGGTCGCTGACGCTGTGCACCTGGAGCACGGCACGGAAGGTCACCGGGGGTGAGGTGATGCCGTCGTCCGCGGAGGCGGCGCTGCCGTCCGGGGTGGCGGTGTCGTCAGGGGAGTTGCTGGTTTCGTCCGGTGTATGGGCAGGTGGCACGGCGGCGTCCGCCGGGTCCGTCAGGCCGTCCACCTCGATACGCAGGGAGAGCCGGACGCCCGCGTCATGGCCCGCGGCGACATCGGCGGCCCAGGCCCGCAGCTCCGGCAGCCGCTGCGGACGCGGCTCGGTGTAGGCGGGGGTGCCGGTGACCAGGGGTGCGGCGGGGCTGCGGGGGAGGGTGTCGGCGACGGCGTCCAGGAAGGCGCGCAGCAGGCGTTCCGGGTCGGGCAGCCGCAGCGGCGCGTCGGAGTCCACGGGGACGGAGGGGGCCCCGCTGGAGTCCACGGGGACGGCGTGCGCCTCGGGCGGCATGGCGGCGGCCAGCCGGCGCACCGCCTCGATGTCCTCGGGGCCCAGTGGTCCCACGCGCCAGGCGTCGTGATCGGTGGGGGAGAGGCCGGGCAGCAGCAGTCCGCGGGCCACCAGCCGCAGGGCGTGCAGGGCGGCGGCACCCCAGAAGACGGTGGCCCGATGGCCCTGACCGGAGGTGCGCGCGTGGAGGAGAAGGGGCAGGGCGGCACGCACCGGCACCAGCAGCGCGGGCACCGTCACCGGCTCGGCGCCCTCCGTACCGGGCGCGACCACGGTCAGCTCCTCGAGCCGGCCCAGCTCGAGGGTTGGTGGCGGCGGTCCGTCGGGATGCCAGAAGGCGATGCGGCCGCTGCGGGCGGGGTCGCCCGGCAGGAACACGGCGGAGCAGTGGGCGAGCAGGGGCAGGTCGGAGGACGAGGAGGGCGGAACGGGGGGAGTCGTCTGCGCGATGATGGCCGAGTCCTCAAATTTGACTAGTACTGTCGGAGTCGCCGAGGCTACACCACGCTCGGCGTCGACCGGCTATGCCTCCTGTGTGAGTGGGGTCACTATGAAGGCTGAGGACGAGAGGAGGAGCTGAGGGAGCCCTAGGGGGCGTACTTCAGGGTCGTCTCAGGGACGAGGCCAGGAACCGGCGCCGAGGCGGAGCCGTTTTCACGACAGAGAGCGGCAAGGGCCGCGAAGGAGGCGACACTCATGTCGAAGAACGCGAAGATCGCCGCGGGGGGCGTGGCGGCCGGGCTCATCCTGCTCATATGGCTGCCCTGGTGGGCCGCCCTCCTGATCATCCTCGGCGTCCCGGCCGCGGCCTACCTCGCCCTGGACCCCTCCCAGCGGCGCAGGCTCCGCCGCGTCTCCCGCCGGGAGCTCGGCCGCTGAGAAGGAGCTGAAGGGAAGGGGCCCAGGGGTTCGCGGGTCCGGAGAACGCGGAGGGCAGGGCACGCCTAGTGCTCTGACCGCATAGGTTCGCCGGGTTTCATGCTGCTGGGGCCAGGGGGCGTCCGCCCCAGCGGATGCGTTT
>NZ_BAAAGU010000085.1:0-18334 GCF_039524635.1 Streptomyces thermocarboxydovorans
TGGACGAAGACCGCCGACGAGATCCTCGACAAAGTCGCCGCCTACTGCCGACGAATCTCCGACTCAGGTCACTAGAGGTCGACCTCCTTCATCAGCATGCCGACCTCGGTGTTGGTCAGGCGCCGCAGCCAGCCGGACTTCTGGTCGCCCAGGGTGATCGGCCCGAAGGCGGTGCGCACCAGCTTGTCGACGGGGAAGCCGGCCTCCGCGAGCATGCGCCGCACGATGTGCTTGCGGCCTTCGTGCAGGGTCACCTCGACGAGGTAGTTCTTGCCCATCTGGTCGACCACCCGGAAGTGGTCGGCGCGGGCGTAGCCGTCCTCCAGCTGGATGCCGTCCTTCAGCCGCTTGCCCAGGTCGCGCGGGATCGGGCCGACGATGTGCGCGAGGTAGGTCTTGCGCACGCCGTAGCGGGGGTGGGTCAGCCGGTGCGCCAGCTCGCCGTGGTTGGTGAGCAGGATGATGCCCTCGGTCTCGGTGTCGAGCCGGCCGACGTGGAACAGGCGCGTCTCGCGGTTGGTGACGTAGTCGCCCAGGCACTGCCTGCCCTCCGGGTCCTCCATCGTGGAGACCACACCGGCGGGCTTGTTCAGCGCGAAGAACTGGTACGACTGGGTCGCGACGGTCAGACCGTCGACCTTGATCTCGTCCTTCTCCGGGTCGACGCGGCGGCCCTGCTCCAGCACGATCTCGCCGTTGACCTCGACCCGTGCCTGGTCGATCAGCTCCTCGCAGGCGCGCCGGGAGCCGTAGCCGGCGCGGGCCAGCACCTTCTGCAGCCGCTCGCCCTCCTGCTCGGCGCCGGGGAAGGTCTTCGGCAGCTTGACCTGCTTCTTGCCGGCGTACCGCTCGCGGTTGCGCTCCTCGAGCCGGGCCTCGTACTCGCGCGAACGCGCCGGAGCGGTGCGGCCCCGGCCGCCCTTCGGCGACGCCTTCGGTGACGCCTTCGGCTTTCCGCGCCCGGACTTCGGGCCGTCCTTGCCGGCTCCCGGGCCGACGTCGTAGCGGCGCTCCTCGGGGCGGGGCTTGCGGGGGCGGCCCGGCCCCTGCTTCTGGTCCCTGTTGTTGCCGGCGCCACGGTAGTTACCGCGTCCGCCGCTCTTTCCGCTGCCGCTGCTTCGCATCAATAGTCCGTCGTCGTCGTTTCAGGCATGTTCGTCGCGGGACCGTCGTCCTCATCCGGGGCGTCCGGATCGAACGACGGCACGCCTTCCTGGGTCTCGGCCTCGATCGCCTCCGCCTCCGGGAGGAAGGGCGCGAGCTCCGGGAGCTCGTCCAGACCGCGCAGGCCCATCCGCTCCAGGAAGTAGTTCGTCGTCGTGTACAGGATCGCACCTGTTTCGGGTTCCGTGCCCGCCTCCTGGATCAGACCCCGCTGGAGCAGGGTGCGCATCACACCGTCGCAGTTCACTCCGCGCACCGCTGAGACCCGGCTGCGGCTGACCGGCTGACGGTAGGCGACCACGGCGAGGGTCTCCAGGGCGGCCTGGGTGAGACGGGCCTGCTGCCCGTCCAGCACGAAGCCCTCGACGGCGGCGGCGTACTCGGGCCGGGTGTAGAAGCGCCAGCCGCCCGCGACCAGGCGCAGCTCGAAGCCGCGCCCCTGCACGGTGTACTCGTCGGCCAGCTCCCGCAGGGCGTCGGCGACCTGCCGCTTCGGCCGCTCCAGTATCTTCGCCAGGTGCTCCTCGGTGGCGGGCTCGTCCACGACCATGAGGATCGCCTCGAGGGCGGGCTTGAGGTCGAGGCCGGCGACGCCGCGCGCCCCGGCGGGCGCCTCGGTGGTGTCCTCGCTCACTTCTTCTGCTCCTCCTCGGGCTGCTCGGGCGGCCGGTCGAACTCGTCGGTCACCATCGGCGTCTCGTCCCCGTCCCCGCCGGTCCAGCGCACCAGCAGTTCGCCGAGCGCGGTCTCCTGCTCCAGCGCCACGGCCTTCTCGCGGTACAGCTCCAGCAGCGCGAGGAAGCGGGCGACCACGGTGAGGGTGTCGTCGGCGTCCTCCACGAGGGCCCGGAAGGACGCCTCCTTCAGCTCCTTCAGCCGGGCGACGACGATCCCGGCCTGCTCCTGCACGCTGACCAGCGGCGCGTGGATGTGATCGACGTACACCTGCGGCTTGGGCTTGGGCTGCATCGCCTTCACGGCGAGCCTGGCGAACCCCTCGGGCCCGATGCTGATGACCACCTCGGGCAGCAGCTCGGCGTGGTGCGGCTCCAGACCCACGGTACGGGGGTACCGCCGCGCCTCCTCCTCCAGCCGCTGGTTGAAGATCTCCGCGATCTGCTTGTACGCGCGGTACTGCAGCAGCCGGGCGAACAGCAGGTCCCGCGCCTCCAGCAGGGCCAGATCCGCCTCGTCCTCGACCTCGGCGGCGGGCAGCAGCCGAGCCGCCTTGAGATCGAGCAGCGTCGCCGCGACGACCAGGAACTCGGTCGTCTCGTCCAGATCCCAGTCCGGCCCCATGGCCCGGATGTGCGCCATGAACTCGTCGGTGACCTTGGACAGCGCCACCTCGGTGACATCCAGCTTGTGCTTGGAGATCAGCTGGAGCAGCAGGTCGAAGGGCCCCTCGAAGTTGTCCAGCCGGACCTTGAAGACCCCTTCGGATGCCTCCTCCTCAGCCCCGCCGGGGGCCGGAGCCCCCTCGTCCGAGGCCTGAGCGCCGTCCGGCCCGGTGGCCGCCGATGAGTCTGCCTGGACCTCAGAGGCCGGCGTGTCCCCCGCCCGTGCTTCCCCGTCCGCCGCGGCCGGCGCACCCTGCGCCGGAAGCAGGACGGCCCCCGCTGCGGCTCCGACGGCCCCCGCCGCAGCTCCGACGGCGTCCGCCGACGGCCCGGGGTCACCCAGAGGGGCCTCCACCGGTGGAGCGGCGGCGGCCGATCGCGCGGGGACGTCCTCCGTGATCCGGGCCGTGCCCTCCGAGAGCCGGGAGCCGGCCTCCACGAGCGGGCGGTCGTCGTTCGCCGGACGGGCGCCCGGCAGCGCGACCTCATCGCTGGAATCGGTGCCCTCAGCGGGCGGCTCGCCGTCCCCGGCGGCCGGTTCGTCCGTGCCCCCCGCACCGGGGCCGCCCGACACTCCGTAGGGCGCCCCGCCAGGGGAGGGCACCGGCGGGAGCCGGGGCTCGCGGGGTGCGTCGGCTCCCGGGCCCCGGCCCAGTGCGCGGCGGCGTCGGGGGCGGTTTCCCTGGCCGGAGGCGGGCGCGTCGTAGGAGGTCATGGCCTCCGCAGGCTACCCCTACCGGCCGCGCAGTCGGCGCACGAGGATGCTCGCATCCCCGCGGGTCTCCAGATCCGCCAGCACCACGGCCACCGCCTCGCGGACGATCCGGCCCCGGTCGACCGCGAGGCCGTGCTCGCCGCGCAGCACCAGGCGCGCGTGCTCCAGGTCCATCAGCTCCTCGGCGGAGACATACACGGTGATCTTCTCGTCGTGCCGCTCCCGGCCGCTCGGCCGGCGCGCTGCCCTGCCCCGCTTCCGCGGCGCGGCCGGCGCCGCCGCCGCCTGGCGCCGGGTGGTGCGCTCGCCCCGGCTGCGCGGCTGCGCCGCCTCGCCCTGCTCCACGTCGGCCGCGGCATGCTCCGCGCCCTCGCCGTCACCGCCCTGTGCGGGCACCGACTGCGGGGCGTCGTCGAGCGCCGCCGCCGCGTCGCCCTCCCCCGCGGGCGCGGGGACCCGGGCGTCGCCGTTGGCCTGGCGCCTGGGTGTGGACGGCTGAAGCGCCATTCCCCCTGTCGTACGGAAGAGTTCGTCGGCCCCCGGCAGACTCACTCGGCGTGACACCGGGCGAGCACCTCCCTGGCGAGCTGACGGTAGGCGGCGGCACCGACGGAGTTGGACGCGTACGTGGTGATCGGCTCACCGGCGACCGTGGTCTCCGGGAAGCGCACCGTGCGGCCGATGACCGTGTGGTAGACGTGATCGTCGAACGCCTCGACCACGCGCGCGAGCACCTCACGGCTGTGCACCGTGCGCGAGTCGTACATCGTGGCGAGGATCCCGTCGAGCTGCAGGTCGGGGTTGAGCCGCTCCTGGACCTTCTCGATGGTCTCGGTCAGCAGCGCGACACCGCGCAGCGCGAAGAACTCGCACTCCAGCGGCACGATCACCTTGTGCGCGGCGGTCAGCGCGTTCACCGTGAGCAGACCGAGCGAGGGCTGACAGTCGATCACGATGTAGTCGTAGTCGTCCATCAGCGGCTTCAGCGCCCGCTGCAGCGTCGACTCGCGCGCGACCTCGCTCACCAGCTGCACCTCGGCCGCGGACAGGTCGATGTTGCTGGGCAGCAGGTCCATGTTGGGGACCGCGGTCTTCAGCAGCACCTCGTCCGCCGCCATGCCCCGCTCCATGAGCAGGTTGTAGACGGTGAGGTCGAGCTCCATCGGGTTGACGCCGAGTCCGACCGACAGCGCGCCCTGCGGGTCGAAGTCGACGAGCAGCACCCGGCGTCCGTACTCCGCGAGCGCCGCTCCCAGGTTGATGGTCGACGTCGTCTTGCCCACGCCGCCCTTCTGGTTGCACATCGCGATGATCTTCGCGGGCCCGTGGTCGGTCACCGGGCCCGGGATCGGGAAGTACGGCAGCGGACGCCCGGTCGGGCCGATGCGCTCACGGCGCTGACGCGCGGCGTCGGGCGCGAGCGTGGCAGCGTACTCGGGGTCGGGCTCGTATTCGGCGTCGGGGTCGTAGAAGTGCCCCTCGGGCAGTTCGTCGTAGTCGGCGAAATGGTCGTGGGGCGCGCCACTTCCGTCGCCGGCCATGGCGTTCACGTGATGGCCATCCATGCTCTGGTGTGCTGGTCGAGTCACCCCTTCGGTCCGGTGACTCTGGTGGGCTGCGAAGGTGCGCACAGCGACGGAGCCGACAGCAGCGAACCCCGCGGGACCCTGGCCCCGTGCCGGCATTCCTGGTTGACCACCCCCGGGAGTAAATGTCGACTCATTCACAAGTCGTCTTACCTCCTTGGTGACCAGGAAACTTCTAGACAGGTCAGCGTGGCACCATGCCGACGGTTGGCGACTCTATGGCGTGTCGTGGGTCCGCAGCAACACAATCCGCCGGACCCGGCCCGATGTGTCGGCAATGAAACATCCCGCTGTCAAGCGGCGTACGGCCGTCGCACGGCAGGTTTTGCCGTTGTGCGAATCGGTAGAACGGTTACGTTCGAGGCGAGTTGTCCCGGAATCGCGAGGTGACCATACACACATCCGGCCGGACCTTGACGCACAAGGTCCGGCCGGATGCGCGGCGTTGACGACCGAAGTTGACGTATCGCCTTTGCCCGATGATGACTTGGTCGACTTAGCGTCCGGACACCGCCGGGACCGGCTCAGCCGAGCAGCGAGGAGAGCTCCACGTGCTCCAGGCCGTGCGCCTCGGCGACCTCCTTGTAAACCACCTTGCCGTCATGGGTGTTGAGGCCCTTGGCGAGCGCCGGGTCGCGGCGCAGCGCCTCCACCCAGCCGCGGTTGGCGAGTTCGACGATGTACGGCAGCGTCGCGTTGGTCAGCGCGTAGGTCGAGGTGTTGGGCACCGCGCCGGGCATGTTGGCCACGCAGTAGAAGACCGACTCGTGGACCTTGAAGGTCGGGTCGGCGTGCGTGGTCGGGCGGGAGTCCTCGAAGCAGCCGCCCTGGTCGATCGCGATGTCGACAAGGACACTTCCGGGCTTCATCCGGGAGACCAGGTCGTTGCTGACCAGCTTCGGGGCCTTGGCGCCGGGCACCAGCACCGCGCCGATCACCAGGTCGGCCTCCAGGCAGGCCTTCTCCAGCTCGAAGGCGTTGGAGACGACGGTCTGGATCTTCGTGCCGAAGACCCGGTCGGCCTCCTTGAGCTTGTTGATGTCCTTGTCCAGCAGGGTCACGTGGAAGCCGAGGCCGATGGCGATCTGCGCGGCGTTCCAGCCGGAGACGCCGCCGCCGATGACCACGGCACGGCCGGCCAGCACGCCGGGGACGCCGCCGGGCAGCACACCGCGGCCGCCGTGGGCGCGCATCAGGTGGTAGGCGCCGACCTGGGCGGAGAGCCGGCCCGCGACCTCGGACATGGGGGCGAGCAGCGGCAGGGAGCGGTTGGGCAGCTCCACCGTCTCGTAGGCGATGGCGGTGGTGCCGGACTCCAGCAGGGCGTCCGTGCACTCCTTGGACGCGGCCAGGTGCAGGTAGGTGAAGAGGGTCTGGTCCTTGCGGAGGCGGTGGTACTCCTCCGCGATGGGCTCCTTGACCTTCAGCAGCAGGTCGGCGGCCGCCCACACCTCGTCGGCGGTGTCCAGGATCTGCCCGCCCGCGGCCACGTACTCGGCGTCCGGGATGGACGAGCCGACGCCGGCGCCACGCTCGATGACGACCTGGTGGCCGTTGCGCACCAGCTCGTGCACACCGGCGGGGGTGATGGCCACCCGGAACTCGTTGTTCTTGACCTCGCGGGGGATGCCGACCTTCACGTCGATCACGGTCCTTGGCTCGGAGGGTAGGGGGTATTACTACACAGACCCGGGCACGCAAGGGCACACCGGGAGAGACCGCAGGGGAAAGTGCGGCAGACCCAGTCTAATGAAGGTGTTCCCGCTGTCTAGCCTTTCATTGCACCAATCTTCTGCGGATGCGCTACGGATTTCGCAGGCGTTAGCTCACTGTGTCGGCTCGGCGTCGCCTTCCTCGGTACCAGCGGCCTCCTCCTCCAGCATCCGCTCGGCCGTGCCCCGGTGCAGCGCGGCGGAGGCCGGATCGCCCAGGTGGCCGTAGGTGTCGGCGAGCCTGAGGTGCAGCGCCGCCTGCAGCCGGACGTCCTCGGCCCGGCGCGCCCATTCCACCGCCTCCCGGCAGGTGCGCAGCGACTCCTCGAACCGGCCCGCGTACTCCTGCACCCGGGCCAGCTCGCTCAACGCCCGCGCCCGTGCGGCGACATCGCCGCACTTGCGGTAGCCAGCGACGGCGGCGCGCCAGTTGCGCTGCGCCTCGCCGTAGCGCCCCGCGTAGGAGTGGGCGGCGGCGATCCGGCCGTAGAGGCGGGCGGCGTCCGCGCGCTCGTCCCGGGCGAGCCGCTCGGTCAGGGCCCGGCCGAACCAGTCGGCGGCCCGGTCGAAGTCCCCCAGCTCCAGATGGGCGCCGCCTACGGATTCCATCGCACGGCCGGTCGCATACGGGTCGTTCGCCCGCCGTGCGGCGTCCAGCGCCGCCCGGTAGCGGGCCAGCGCGTCGGTGGTGCGTCCGGTACGGGCGTCCAGGTCGCCGAGGTTCAACAGCGCCGCCGCCCGCTCCCGGGGCAGCCTGCGGCGGTCCGCCACGTCCAGGACCAGGGAGTGCAGCCCGAACAGGTCGCTCGCGGCGGCCTGGGTGCCGAAGTGGGCGACCATGGCCCGCACCAGCTGCGACAGCAGCCGCCGGGCCAGGGTGTCCAGCTCCCCGTCGGCCACCGCGAGCCGGGCGGAGGCGAGCAGGGCGGGGCGGAAGGCGCGCAGCCAGTCGGCGGCGGCCCTCGGGTGCGGGAAGCGCAGGGAGCGCGGCAGGCCCTCGAGCTTCTCGCGCGCCCGGGCGCTGTCGGTCTCGGTGATGGCCCGGCACGACTGCAGCAGCCGGACGGTCCGCTCGAGCATGCGGGCGCGCGCCAGCTGCAGCTCGCCGGGGCGTTCGTGGGTGCCGGCGAGGGCGCGCAGCAGGGGGTGCAGACAGCCCGGCACCTGGTACTGCGGCAGCTCGGACGGGACCCGGTGCAGCAGGCCGAGGGCGGCGAAGTCGTCGAGCGTGGCGCGGGCGCTGTCCAGCGAGCATCCGGCGAGGGCGGAGGCGGTGTGCGGGTCGGCGTATCCGGCCGGGGCCAGGCTGAGCAGGCGCAGGGTGCGGGCGGCGGGCGCGGGCAGGCCCGCGTGCACGAGCCGGAACACGCGGGCGACGGGCGGGCCCTCGTCGGGGTCGGCGTGCAGCTGCTTGGCGAGGTCGGCGACGGCGGCCTTGGGCCGGGCGGCGAGCCAGCCGCCGGCCAGCACCAGCGCGGCCGGCTGGCCCTGGCACTGCTCGGCCAGCGCCTCGGCGGAACGGGGGTCCACGGTGATGCGCACCGAGCCGGCGGCCTGGCTCAGCAGCTCGACGGCGGACTTGGTGTCGAGCCCGCCGAGGGTGCAGGGCCGCACGTCGCTGATCCCGGTCAGCGGCCCCTCGGAGACGGCGACGGCCAGGCAGTCGGGGCTGTCCGGCAGCAGCGCGTCCACCTGCTCGGCGTCGGCGGCGTCGTCCAGCAGCAGCACCGCACGGCGCCCGGCGAGCGCGGACCTGAGCGCCTCGGTGAGCTCGTCCTCGGCGGCCCCCGCGGGCGGGGAGACGTCCAGCTCGTCCAGCATCTGACGGGCGGCACGGGCGACGGGCACGCGGGTGCCGTCGGGCTCGCTCAGCCGGACGCTGAGGACTCCGTCGGGGTAGCGCTCGGCGACCTGGCGGACGAGTTCCCCGGCGAGGGTGGTCCGGCCGGATCCGGGGCGGCCGGCGATGAGCAGCACCCGCGCGCGGGGGGCCTTGCGTCCCGACAGGGTGTCAAGCCCCGCGCGCTCGATGTCCGCGCGCAGCTCCTTCAACTCCCGTGTACGGCCCAGGAACCGGGCTTCCGTGTCCACCACCTGATCCGTCACGGGCCACACTCCCGTCCCACCGTGAGCCGTCAGCCGAGAGCGTAGTTCACCTCGCACAACGCCCCGGTGGGACCACGGCGGCCGGGTCCCCCGATCGGATCAGCGGATGGTCACACGAGTTGCGCAGCCGGCGCGGCTGTGCCGCACGCCGGGGCGAGCGGAGACGGCCCAGGCATCGAGGGTCCGGGGCAGGCGAAACAGGCCTACGCCTCGAAAGGCCGCGGCAAGCGAACCCGGCCTACGCCTCGAAAGGCCGCGGCAAGCGAACCCGGCCTACGCCTCGAAGGGCCGCGCCGGCCAGGGCGCCAGCGCCGGGCGCAGCGCGTCCAGGCCGTCCCCGGTGCGCGCGGCGACCAGCGACAGCACGCCGACCACCAGGCAGTTGTTGTGCAGGTCCCCCGCCAGCACGCCCCGCACCAGCTCGTCCACCGGCACCCGGGCCAGCTCCATGTCGGCCTCCTCGTCCTCGACCTGGAACCGCTCCCCCTCGGCCTCGGACAGCCCGCGGGCGAGGAAGATGCGCACCGCCTCGTCGCAGCCGCCCGGCGTGGTGTAGACGTCCGTCAGCACCCGCCAGTCCTCGGCCTTGACGTGCGCCTCCTCGTACAGCTCCCGCTGCGCCGCGTGCAGCGGGTTCTCGCCGGGCACGTCCAGCAGCCCCGCCGGGATCTCCCACAGCTTCTGCCGCACCGGGTGCCGGTACTGCCGCAGCACCACCACCCGGTCCTGGTCGTCCAGGGCGAGCACGGCCACCGAGCCCGGGTGCACCTGGTAGTCGCGGTGCACCACGGTCCCGTCCGGCATGACCACGTCGTCGGTGCGCACGGAGGTCTTGTTGCCCACGAACGGGGTGTCCGTCGCCCGGATCTCCCACTCCTCCGGCGTGTCCTTGATCGTCATGCCTGTTCGTTGCCTTCCCTGCGTGTCAGTCGTCGGGCCGGGACCCGTGAAACGGCGAACCCGGGAAACCGGGAACCGGGAGAACCCAGGAGCACCTTGGGGAATCTGCGAAACCCGGAAAAACGGGGCCGGAGCGCTCGCCTTTTGAAGGTTCGCACCCCGGCCACCGTACAACCGGTGTGTTACTTCGAGATCTTCCGCTCCACCGCGGCCTTCACCAGACCCGCGAAGAGCGGGTGCGGGCGCGTCGGGCGCGAGCGCAGCTCCGGGTGCGCCTGCGTGGCGACCAGGTAGGGGTGCACATCGCGCGGGTACTCGACGTACTCGACGAGCTTGCCGTCCGGAGAGGTGCCGGAGAACACGATGCCGGCCTTCTTCTCCAGCTCCGCGCGGTAGGCGTTGTTCACCTCGTAGCGGTGCCGGTGGCGCTCCTCCACGTACTCCTTGCCGTCGTAGACCTCGCGCACGATCGAGCCCTCGGCCAGCTTCGCCGGGTACATGCCGAGCCGCATGGTGCCGCCCATGTCGCCCTCGCCGGCGACGATGTCGAGCTGCTCGGCCATGGTGGAGATCACCGGGTGGGCGGTGGCCGGGTCGAACTCGGTGGAGTTGGCGTCGGGGATGTCCGCCAGGTTCCGCGCCGCCTCGATCACGATGCACTGCAGGCCCAGGCAGAGGCCGAGCAGCGGGATCTTGTTCTCGCGGGCGTACTTGATCGCGCCGACCTTGCCGAGCACACCGCGGTCGCCGAAGCCGCCCGGGATGCAGATGCCGTCGACGTCGGAGAGCTGTGCCTGGGCGCCGGCCGGGGTCTTGCAGTCGTCGGAGGTGACCCACTTGATCTTCACCCGGGCCCGGTTGGCGAAGCCGCCCGCGCGCAGCGCCTCGGTGACCGACAGGTAGGCGTCGGGCAGGTCGATGTACTTGCCGACCAGGGCCAGGGTGACCTCGTGCTCGGGGTTGTGGACCCGGTCGAGCAGGTCGTCCCAGGTGGTCCAGTCGACGTCGCGGAACGGCAGGTCCAGCTTGCGCACCACGTAGGCGTCCAGGCCCTCGCCGTGCACGGTCTTCGGGATGTCGTAGATCGAGCGGGCGTCGGGGCAGGCGACCACGGCGGCCTCGTCGACGTCGCACATCAGCGAGATCTTCCGCTTGATGGCGGTGGGCACCTCGCGGTCGCAGCGCAGCACGATCGCGTCCGGCTGGATACCGATGTTGCGCAGCGCCGCAACCGAATGCTGGGTGGGCTTCGTCTTCAGCTCACCCGAGGGGCCGATGTACGGCAGGAGCGAGATATGGACGACGAAGACGTTGTCACGGCCCACCTCGTGCCGGACCTGGCGCACCGTCTCCAGGAACGGCAGCGACTCGATGTCGCCGACGGTGCCGCCGACCTCGGTGATCACGACATCGACCTCGTCCGTCGCCATGCGGCGGATGCGGTGCTTGATCTCGTTGGTGATGTGCGGGATGACCTGCACGGTGTCGCCGAGGTACTCGCCGCGCCGCTCCTTGGCGATCACGGTGGAGTACACCTGGCCGGTGGTGACGTTCGCCGACCCGTCCAGGTCGCGGTCGAGGAACCGCTCGTAGTGGCCGATGTCCAGGTCGGTCTCGGCGCCGTCGTTGGTGACGAACACCTCACCGTGCTGGAAGGGGTTCATCGTGCCCGGGTCGACGTTCAGGTACGGGTCGAGCTTCTGCATCACGACCCGCAGACCCCGTGCCTTGAGCAACATGCCGAGGCTGGAGGCGGTCAGTCCCTTGCCGAGCGAGGAGGCGACACCCCCGGTGACGAAGATGTGCTTGGTCGTCGTGGATTTGGGCGGCATGGCCAAGAGGGGGCTCCCGTGGTCGCGGTCTGTGGGTGCGGTTCCGGGGTCCTATCGCCCACCGGTCCACGGGCTACCAGCGTATCAGCGCCTCGGGGCGGCGGCTTACGGCCACGCTCCGCGCACGGGCCGGTACGGACGGGCGACCGCACACGGTTCCCTCACCCCTTGCTCACTCGTTCGGCGGACTCACGTTGTCCGGAGGGGCACACAGATCATCTACGTGCGTCGTATCCTGCTCGGACACTCGCTGCCGAGCCCGGCCGGCCGAACGGCACCACCCCCGCCCGTCACACCGGAACAACGAGAGCTCGTCAGTTCGTTGAACGACAATTGGTGCTTTGCCCCTGCGGCTGAGTGACTGCTGTGCTTGACCGTTCAACGAGGTATCCGAAAAACCCCTTGACCGCACTAGCGACAACCCCCTTGCGGGGTGACGTGGCCGTTCGACTGGAGTTGCACGTGGCCGGGCGTATCGAAGACTACGCACTCATCGGAGACATGCAGACCGCCGCGCTGGTCTGCCGGGACGGCACGGTGGACTGGCTGTGCCTGCCCCGCTTCGACTCGCACGCCATCTTCGCCGGCCTGCTGGGCAACGAGGAGCACGGCTTCTGGCGCCTCGGCCCCGCCCACGCCTCCGACCAGCAGCCGCCCGCCGCGGCCCGGCGCAGCTACCGCGGCGACTCGCTGATCCTGGAGTCCGAGTGGGACACCCCGCGCGGCACGGTCCGCGTGACGGATTTCATGCCGCCACGTGACGGCGCGCCGCAGCTGATCCGGATCGTGGAGGGCATCTCCGGCCGGGTGCCGATGCGCTCGGCGCTGCGGATGCGGTTCTCCTACGGCCGGATCGTGCCGTGGGTGCACAAGCACGAGGGGCGCACGGTGGCCGTGGCGGGCCCCGACTCGGTGTGGTTCGACACCGAGGCCGAGACCTACGGCAAGTCGCTGACCACCTACTCGGACTTCACCGTCTCGCCGGGCGACCGGATCACCTTCACCGTCTCCTGGCAGCCCTCGCACAAGGAGCCGCCGCCGCTGCCCGAGCCGGAGCAGTCGCTGGAGGCCACCGAGGACTTCTGGCGCGAGTGGGTGGAGCACTGCACGTACCACGGCCCCTACCGCGAGGCCGTCGTCCGCTCCCTGATCACGCTGAAGGCCCTGACGTACGCCCCGACCGGCGGCATCGTCGCCGCGCCCACCACCTCCCTGCCGGAGGACATCGGCGGCGTGCGCAACTGGGACTACCGCTACACCTGGCTGCGGGACGCGGCGATCACCCTGTCCTCGCTGCTGCGCACCGGCTACCGCGAGGAGGCCCGCGCCTGGCGCGAGTGGCTGCTGCGCGCGGTCGCCGGCGACCCGGAGAACCTGCAGATCATGTACGGCATCGCCGGTGAGCGCGAGCTCGGCGAGGCGGAGCTGGACTGGCTGCCCGGCTACGAGAACTCCAGCCCGGTCCGGGTCGGCAACGGCGCCGCCTCCCAGCTCCAGCTGGACGTGTACGGCGAGGTCACCGAGGCCCTGCACCTGGCGCACATGACCGGCCTGGCGCGCAACGACTACGCCTCGCTGCTGCAGCTGAAGCTGATCCGCTACCTGGAGAAGCACTGGCAGGAGCCGGACGAGGGCATCTGGGAGGTGCGCGGACCGCGCCGCCACTTCGTGCACTCCAAGGTGATGGCCTGGGTGGCGGTCGACCGCACCATCAAGCTGATCGAGTCCGGTGACGCGGACGGACCGCTGGAGCACTGGAAGCAACTGCGCGACGACATCCACCGGGACGTCTGCGAGAAGGGCTACGACAAGGAGCGCAACACCTTCACCCAGTCCTACGGCTCCAAGGAGCTGGACGCCTCGCTGCTGCTGATCCCGCAGGTGGGCTTCCTGCCGCCGGACGACAAGCGGGTGATCGGCACCGTGGAGGCCATCCAGCGGGAGCTGTCCACGCCGGACGGCTTCATCCTGCGCTACCCCACGGAGGGCCGGGACCGGGGCGTCGACGGCCTGCCGGGCGACGAGGGGGCGTTCCTCGCCTGCTCGTTCTGGATGGCCGACGACCTGGCGATGATCGGCCGGGTGGACGAGGCCCGCAAGCTGTTCGAGAAGCTGCTCGCGCTGCGCAACGACCTCGGTCTGCTCGCGGAGGAGTGGGACCCGCGCCGGCAGCGCCAGGTGGGCAACTTCCCGCAGGCGTTCAGCCACGTGCCGCTCATCGACACGGCGCTGCGGCTGACCGCGTCGGGGGCGTACGGGGGCTGAAGCTCCCCGGGCTCACGCCGCGTCGAGCTCCGCAGGAAGCCATGGCCGTACCCGCTTAGGCTGAGAACAGCCAGGCAACCGCGTAGGGATTGTGCCCCTTGCCCGAGAGGGGGCGGCCATGGCCACCCGAGCGACGGCCGGCGCGGCGGTGTCCGCGCTGCGTGAGGATCTCACCGGTGGTGTGTTCACTCCCGGTGACCGGGGCTACGACGACGCCCGGACCGTGTTCAACGCGATGATCGACCGGCGGCCCGCGGTGATCGCCCAGTGCGCCCACCAGGACGACGTGGTGCGGGCGGTCCGGTTCGCCAGGGAGCGGGACCTGCCCGTCGCGGTACGCGGCGGGGGGCACAGCGTGGCGGGGCAGGCCCTCAACGACGGCGGACTCGTGGTCGACCTGCGCCGGATGCACCGGGTCGCCGTCGACCCCGCGGCCGAGGCGGTGCGGGTCGGCGGCGGGGCCACGATGAGCCATCTGGACCGTGCCACCGAGCCGTACAACCTGGCGACGACCGGCGGCAGGGCGTCCACCACCGGCGTCGGCGGCTTCGTGCTCGGCGGCGGCAGCGGCTGGCTGGACCGGTGCTTCGGGCTGGCCGTGGACAACCTGCTCGGCGTGGAGCTGGTCACCGCCGACGGCCGCAAGGTCCGCGCGAACGCCGACGAGAACCCCGAGCTGTTCTGGGGCCTGCACGGCGGCGGCGGCAACTTCGGCATCGCCACCGCGATCACCCTGGAGCTGCACGAGCTGCCGGAGTTCGCCATCGCCCTGCTGCTGTACCTGCCGGAGCACGGCCAGGAGGTCACCCGCACCTTCCGCGACGTGATCGAGACGGGCCCGAACGAGGCGAGCGGCGCCGTGCTCTACTTCCCCGCCCCGCCCGAGGAGTTCGTCCCGCCGCACCTGGTCGGCACCCTGCTGTGCGCGGCGCTGCTGACGTACGCCGGTGCCGAGGCGGACATGCGCGAGGTCGCCGAGCCGCTGCTGGCACTGCCGCACGAGGCGGAGATCGTCGGCGCCATGCCGTACGCCGATGTGCAGTGCATGATCGACGACCCGTGGGGGATGCGGAACTACTGGACGGCGGAGTACCTGACGGGACTGCCCGACGAGCTGATCGACGTGGTCTGCGCCCGCGCGGAAGCGCTGCCGCTGGGCACCGGCACCCAGGACGCGGTGTTCCCGCAGGGCGGCGCGATCGCCTCCGGGCCCGCCGAGTACCCGGTGCCCTACCGGGACGCGCCCTGGGGCGTGCACCCGTTCGCCATCTGGGAGAGCCCGGCCGACGACGAGCGGTGCATCAGCTGGGTGCGCGAGTGCCGCACCGATGTGCGGCCGTGGAGCACCGGGGCGGTCTACCTCAACTTCATCGGCGACGAGGGCGCCGACCGGGTGGTGGCCGGTCTCGGCCGCGAGAACGCCCGGCGGCTGGCCGAGCTGAAGCGCACCTGGGACCCGGACAACGTGTTCCGCTTCAACCACAACGTCCGGCCCGCGTGAGCCCGGCGTCCGCCGCCGGGCTTGGCGAGGTGTCCGGGGATCGCCGGCGCGGGTAGCGTCCGGGTCATGGACAGCGGCACGAACAGCGGATACGACAGCCAGGGCACCGGGATCACCGTCAAGCAGGCCCTGGAGCTGCCCGGACTGCGCAGCGGGCTGCCGGAGGTCGTGGCGGGCGCCGACCGGCTGGACCGCACGGTGCGCTGGGTGCACGCGGGCGAGGTGCCCAACATCGCGTCCCTGCTCAAGGGCGGCGAGCTGCTGCTGACCACCGGCTACGGCATGGGCAACCGCCCGGCCGACCAGCGGGCGTTCGTGCGCACCCTGGCCGAACGGGGCATCGCCGCGCTGGTGGTGGAGCTGGGCACCCGCTTCACCCGCCTGCCGGCCGCCCTGGTCGACACGGCCCGGGCGGCGGGGCTGCCGCTGGTGCAGCTGCACCGCGAGGTGCCGTTCGTCACGGTCACCGAGGAGATCCACACCGAGATCATCAACGGCCATTACGCGCTGCTGCAGCGCGCCGAGGAGGTGCATCGCCGCTGCACCGAGGCGCTGCTGGGCGGGGGCGGGGTGCCGCAGGTGCTGGAGATCCTGGCCGGTTTCAGCGGCAACCCGGTGTTCCTGGAGACGACCGACGGGCAGCTGCTGTACGCCGCCGGGGAGGGCCTGGAGGGGGCCGATCCGCTGCAGGTGTGGGAGGGGCTCAGGGACAGGCACCAGGACGACCCGCCGGCCGGTTCGGCGCTGATCGACGTGCCCGGCGGGGGCCCGGGCAGCGGGCCGCGGGCGCGGCTGGTGCTGCTGCCGGTGCGCGGCAGGCTGCTGCCGGTGCACCGGATGGCGGCCGAGCGGGCGGCGAGCATCCTGGCCGTGGTGCTGATGCAGGCCCGCCAGGAGGAGGAGCTGGCGGCGCGGGGCCGCGGCGACTTCCTCACCGACCTCGCCGAGGGCCGGATCAGCGCGCAGGACGCGCCCGCCCAGGCGCGGGTGCTGGGCTTCAAGCCCGGCGACAGCCCGCTGCTGCCGGTGGTGATGCGGCTGGGCGACGCGCTGTCCCCGCACGGCGGCGGCTGGGCGGTGCTGGCCCGCGCGGTCTCCGAGGAACTGGCCTCGCTGGGCGTGCCGCTGCTGCTGGGGGTGCGGCCGGTGGAGGGCCGGGTGCCGCTGCTGCTGGGGCTGCGCTCGGAGGCGGACCGTACGGCGATGGCGGACCGGGTGGCGGTGGCGCTGCGGGCCGGTGTGGAGCGGGCCGGGATGCTGCGGCCGGGGGCGCCGCCGCCGGTCGTGGTGGTCGGCATGCCCGGCGGCTGGGCGGCGGCCTCGACGGGGCTGCGGCACGCGGCGGAGACGGCGACGGCGGCGCAGGGGCTGCCGGAGCGGCCCTGGTACGACGCGCGGCGTCTGGACATCGATCTGCTGATGTGGCGGCTGCGCGACCATCCGGACCTGGCGGCGTTCGTGGAGCGCGCCCTCGGCCCGCTGCTCGAGCACGACCGGCGCTCGCGCCCGCCGCTGCTGCCGACGCTGGAGACGTATCTGGCGCACGCGGGCCGCAAGGCGGAGACGGCCCGGGAGCTGCATCTGAACCGCCAGACCCTCTACAACCGCCTTGCCCGCATCGGGGAGCTGCTCGGCAGCGACCTGGACGATCCGCAGACGGTCCTGGTGCTGAGCCTGGCGCTGCGGGCGCGCCGGCACGTGACCTGATCCCGGCCCGCCCCGCGGCCGCCGCCGAAGGTCAGACGAGCGGGCGGGCCTGGGTCAACTCGTCGTAGACGCTGAGCACTTGGGCGACCGTCTCGTCCTCGGTCGGCCAGGTGGCCGCCTGCCGGGCGCCCTTCTCGGCGAGCTCCGCCCGCCGCTCGGGGTCCTTCAGCAGCCGGGTCACGGCGTCGGCGAGGGCGCGCGCATGGCCGTAGGGGACGAGTTCGGCGGCGTCGCCGACGAGTTCGGGGATGCCGCCGACCCGGGTGGCGACGAGCGGCACCCGCGCGTGGAGGGCCTCCTGGGCGAGCACCGAGCGCGCCTCCCAGCGGCTGGTGAGCAGGGCGAGGTCGGCGGCCGCGAGCAGGTCGGTGGCGTCGTCGCGCCGGCCGATGAGCCGGACCGGCAGCTCCTCCTGCTCGATCCGCCGCTGCAGGGCGGCCCGTTGGGGCCCCTCCCCCGCGATCACCACCAGCGGCTCGGGGTCCAGCCCGCGCCAGGCGTGCGCGGCGTCCAGCAGGGTGTCATAGCCGCGGTGCGGTTCGAGGGAGCCTACGGCGATGAGCAACGGGCGCCCGATGGCGCCCAGTTCGGCCTGCATCTTGGACCGCATCCGGTCGGGGTCGTCCGCCACGGGCGCGGGCCGCGGCCCGGGCAGGGCGACGGCGGCCAGCCGGGCGTCCCGCGCCCCGGTGCGGCGGGCCCGGTCGACCAGCGCGGAGGTGGTGCCGAGGACCACCGTGGCCGCCTTCACGACCCGTCGCTCCAGCAGGCGCAGGAACTGGGCGCGTGCCCCCTCGGCGTGCGCCCGGTCGTGCCAGGTGACGACGAGCGGGGTGCGCCGGCCGCTCAGCGCGAGCACGGTGCGGAACGAGGCGTGCAGGCCGTGCGCGTGCACCAGATCGGCGTGCGTGCAGGCCTCCCGCAGCGCGGCCACCGAGCAGGGGTCGCTGCTGCGCGGCACGGGCACCAGCTCGGCGCCGACCTCCGTGAACCCATAGGTGTGATCCGCCTCGACGGGGGCGCACACCGTGACGCGCACGCCCCGTGCGACCAGCCCCGCGGCCAGCGACCGCACATGTGCGCTGCTGGCGGCGTTGCCCCCGCCCAGCACCTGCACGGTGCACAGCGGCGACTGGCCGTGCGGCGAGGGGCTGCTGACGGGGGTCACGTGGCCGTGCTCCTGGTTCGGGTCGGGCGGTCACGGAAGAACGTACAGAAGGTTCGTGCGGCGGGGTTGTACCGCGCGGTGTCCTCCGCGTACCCGTCAAGGATGCCAGCACGTACGGGTGTTCCGGGAACGACGAAGGTCCCGCGGGAGCGGGCCGACCGGCCCCTTCACCCACAAGAGTGACGGAGGATTCGGCTCCGCAGCCGTGCCGCGGCCCGCCGCGGCCGCCGGGCCGCCTCGCTCACCCGGTCCCCGCAGGCCGCCGCGGCCACCAGTGCCGCCGCGTGGCCGAGCAGGGCGGCCGCGGCCATGGTGCGGATCAGGGAACCCAGGGGCGA
>NZ_BAAAGU010000086.1:0-18031 GCF_039524635.1 Streptomyces thermocarboxydovorans
AGCGGCCACTGACCGTCCTCGGACTCAACTGACCTGCACCAACACACGATCAACGAACTTTGCAATCGCCCTGCCCGCGCCCCCAGCTCGACCTGCGTGAACCCTGCTTCCTCGCGCCGCCTCTTCAGTTCCGCACCGAAGAACTCCCACGCCGCCTGACGTGAACCGTTGGCCATTGCTCAACCTCTTTGTGCAGCGCCGCAGTTGTAGTGCGCAAACCCTTCCCGAGTGTAGGCGGACAACGGCACCGTGGTGGTGAGAAGGGTGAAACTCGAATAGCGAGGGGATCAGCGTGACGGCACGACACTCGGCGCTCTGCGTCGAAGAAGCGGAGGAAGTGGTGAAGGAATTGCGGGCGGCACTCGCGAAGGCCGGAATTATTCTGCCCTCACTCGGTCTGGACCCGGTGAGTCTCGCGCGTGAGGCACCCTGCCCGCTGGTGGAATTGGGGCGCTGTTCCGTGGAGACCGCCCGCCGGCTCGCCGGGACGGTGGTGCGGTGAAGCCGCCGCTCGGAGCCTTCGTGGTCGACACCCGGACCGACCGGGTCGGGTTCGTCATGGGCCACCAGGGGCCCTACGTCCAGCTGCGCCCGTACGGCGGCGGCAAGGAGTGGGACGCCGACCCCAGAGCCGTACGGCAGGCGACCCCGGCCGAACGGCTGCGCGCGGCGACCGCGCACGCCAATGCCCGCAGTCGCGGTGAGGTGCCCTGAACGTGGGCGACAATGGGTGCCATGAGTCTGTTCCGCGACGACGGCATCGTGCTGCGCACCCAGAAGCTGGGTGAGGCGGACCGGATCATCACCTTGCTCACTCGCGGTCACGGACGCGTACGCGCCGTGGCCAGGGGCGTGCGCCGGACGAAGTCGAAGTTCGGCGCACGCCTCGAACCGTTCTCGCACGTCGACGTGCAGTTCTTCGCCAAGGGCAGCGAGCTGGTCGGGCGCGGCCTGCCGTTGTGCACGCAGAGCGAGACGATCGCGCCCTACGGCGCCGGGATCGTCAGCGACTACGCGCGCTACACCGCCGGGACGGCCATGCTGGAGACCGCCGAGCGGTTCACCGATCACGAGGGCGAGCCGGCGGTGCAGCAGTATCTGCTGCTGGTCGGCGCCCTGCGCACCCTCGCCCGCGGCGAGCACGCACCCTCGCTCGTCCTCGACGCCTTCCTGCTGCGCTCGCTCGCCGTCAACGGCTACGCCCCCAGCTTCGGCGACTGCGCGAAGTGCGGTATGCCCGGTCCGAACCGGTTCTTCTCGGTCGCCTCCGGCGGATCCCTCTGCGCCGACTGCCGGGTGCCGGGCAGCGTCGTACCCTCGCCCCAGACCCTGGAACTCCTCGGCGCACTGCTCACGGGAGACTGGGAGACCGCGGACGCGTGCGAGCCGCGGTATGTGCGGGAGGGCAGCGGGCTGGTCTCCGCCTACCTGCACTGGCATCTGGAGCGGGGGCTGCGCTCGCTCCGGTACGTCGAGAAGTAGCCGAGGCGTCCGAGCAGCGGCAGACAACAGCCGAGTCACCGACACGACCACAGCCTTAAGGAGACGAGAGACACATGGCCGTACGCGGGTTCCTGGGGCGTCAGCGCCGGGAGTACAGGACGCCGGAACCGCACCCGTCCGGCGCGCGGCCGCCGAAGCTCCCCGGCGAGCTGGTCCCGAACCATGTGGCGATCGTCATGGACGGCAACGGACGCTGGGCCAAGGAGCGCGGGCTGCCGCGCACCGAGGGGCACAAGGTCGGCGCCGAGCGGGTGCTGGACGTGCTGCAGGGCGGCATCGAGATGGGCATCGGCGCGATGTCGCTGTACGCCTTCTCCACCGAGAACTGGAAGCGCTCGCCGGACGAGGTGCGCTTCCTGATGAACTTCAACCGCGACTTCATCCGCAAGACCCGGGACCAGCTCGACGAGCTGGGGATCCGGGTGCGCTGGGTGGGGCGGATGCCCAAGCTGTGGAAGTCGGTCGCCAAGGAGCTGCAGATCGCCCAGGAGCAGACCCAGGGCAACGACCGGATGACGCTGTACTTCTGCATGAACTACGGCGGGCGCGCGGAGATCGCGGACGCGGCGAAGGCGCTCGCGGAGGATGTGCGGGCGGGGCGGCTGGACCCGTCGAAGGTGACGGAGCGGACCTTCGCGAAGTACCTGTACTACCCGGACATGCCGGACGTGGATCTCTTCCTGCGGCCCAGCGGTGAGCAGCGCACCTCCAACTACCTGCTGTGGCAGAGCGCTTATGCCGAGCTGGTGTTCCAGGACGTGCTGTGGCCGGACTTCGACCGGCGCGACCTGTGGCGGGCGTGCGTGGAGTTCGCCTCCCGCGACCGGCGGTTCGGCGGCGCCATCCCGAACGAGGAGCTGCTGGCCATGGAGGGCCGGCAGTCGCAGTAGCCGCGGGCATCGCAGTAGCCGCGGGCAGAGTCCCGAGGCGTACGGTGTCCGGTGCCGGGGACGTGCCGGTGGCGCGGCCCGCGACGACGATCGGCGCGTTCGTGATCGCTGCGGCCGTCTCGGCCGTCGTGCTGAAGTGGCTGGCGGACCGGGGGCGGCCCTGGTTCCCGGTCGGGCTGACGGGGGAGGCGCTGCTGCTGGCGGGCGGGGGCGCGGTGGTGCTGCTGCGGCACGGCACCGGCCCGGTGGGCGACACCTCCGACTTCTTCGGCATCGGGCTGGTGGCGCTGGCGATGGGCGTGCGGGCCTCCACCGCGCTGCGCATGCGGGTGCCGGGGATGCCGACCCTGCTGAGCCAGACCGCGATCGCCGAGCTGGTCAACGATGTGCTCGACCGGCCCGGCGACGTCCTGCGCGGGGTGTCGGCCCGGCAGCGGCTGGCGCGGACGCGGTGGACGGCGACGGTGGTGGGCATCTTCCTGGGCGGGGCGCTGGCCACGCTGCTGCTGGTGCCGCTGGGCACCGGGCGGGCGCTGCTGGTGATCGCCGTGCTGGTGATGAGCATCGCGGTGTTCGCGATGCTCGTGCCGCTGGGAGAGCGGTAGGAACCTGCTGCCGGGGGAGCGGCAGGGCCCGGGTGCGGCCCCGAGCTCGTCAGTCCTCCGCGGCGGCGCACTCCGCGCAGGTGCCGAAGATCTCCACCGTGTGGGCCACGTTCACATAGCCGTGCTCCGCCGCCACGGCCTCGGCCCACTTCTCCACGGCGGGGCCCTCCACCTCCACGGCCTTGCCGCAGTTCCGGCAGACCAGGTGGTGATGGTGCTCGCCGGTGGAGCAGCGGCGGTAGACGGACTCGCCGTCGGCGGTGCGCAGGACGTCCACCTCGCCGGCGTCGGCGAGGGACTGCAGGGTGCGGTAGACCGTGGTGAGACCGACGGAGTCGCCCTTGTGCTTGAGCATGTCGTGGAGTTCCTGCGCGCTGCGGAACTCGTCGACCTCCTGGAGGGCAGCCGCCACAGCGGCACGCTGCCTGGTGGCGCGGCCCTTCACGGGCGGTCCTGCGGTTGTCACCGTTGCCTCCTCCGTACTGTCCGGGCCATGCCCGGGCCATTCTGCCAGCCCCGGCACGGGCGAGGCAGGCGTCGCTCAGACGCCGACCTCGTCCCCGGACCTCCGGGTGGCCGGAATGGCGCACTCCGTGGCGTCCCCCGTGGGATGGGCCGCGGCCAGGGCCCGGGCGCGGCGGCGGGCCAGCGGCGCGGCCAGCGCGGTCAGCGCGATGAACGCGCCGATGGTCAGCAGCACGATCGTCGCGCCGGGCGGCACGTCCTGGTAGTACGAGGTGACCGTGCCGCCGAGGGCGACGCTCACGCCGATCGCGACGGCGATGGCGAAGGTGGCTGCGAAGCTGCGGCTGAGCTGCTGGGCCGCGGCCACCGGGACGACCATCAGCGCGGAGACCAGCAGCAGGCCCACCACCCGCATCGCCACCGTCACCGTCACCGCCGCCGTGACGGCGGTGAGCAGGTTCAGCAGCCGCACCGGCAGGCCCGTGACCCGAGCGAACTCCTCGTCCTGGCTCACCGCGAACAGCTGGCGGCGCAGCCCCACGGTGACCAGCACCACGAAGGCGGCCAGCAGGCAGATCGCGGTCACGTCGGACCGGGAGACCGTGGAGAGCGAGCCGAAGAGGAACGAGGTGAGGTTGGCGTTGGAGCCGCCCGGGGCGAGGTTGATGAACATCACGCCGCCCGCCATGCCGCCGTAGAACAGCATGGCGAGGGCGATGTCGCCGCGGGTGCGGCCGTACCAGCGGATGAGCTCCATCAGGACCGCGCCCAGGACGGACACCAGGGTGGCCATCCAGACGGGGGACCAGGACAGCAGGAAGCCGAGGCCCACACCGGTCATCGCCACATGCCCGATGCCGTCGCCCATCAGGGCCTGGCGGCGCTGGACCAGGTAGATGCCGACCGCGGGGGCGGTGATGCCGACCAGCACGGCCGCGAGCAGCGCGCGCTGCATGAAGGCGTAGTTCAGGATCTCCATCAGCTCAGCAGCCCCGTACGGATCGGTTCGGCACCCGCGGGTGCGTGCGGGTGGACATGGTCGTGGCCGGGCAGCGCGTGCTGGCCGACCGCCTTCGGCGGCGGGCCGTCGTGCACCACGCAGCCGTCGCGCAGCACGACCGCCCGGTCGATCAGCGGCTCCAGCGGGCCCAGCTCGTGCAGCACCAGCAGCACGGTCGCCCCTTCGGCGACCTGGCTGCGCAGCGTCTCGGCGAGCACCTCCTGGCTGGCGAGGTCCACGCCGGCCATCGGCTCGTCCATGATCAGCAGTTCGGGGGCGGCGGCGAGCGCGCGGGCGATCAGCACGCGCTGGTGCTGGCCGCCGGAGAGCGCGTCGACCGGGTCCTTGGCCCGGTCCGCCATGCCGACCTGCTCCAGGGCGCGCTGCACGGCGGCGCGGTCGGCGCTGCGGAAGAGACCGAAGCGGGTGCGGGCCAGGCGGCCGGAGGCGACCACCTCGCCGACCGTCGCCGGGACCCCGCCGGCCGCGGTGGTGCGCTGCGGGACGTAGCCCACGCGCGCCCAGTCGCGGAAGCGGCGCCGCGGGGTGCCGAACAGCTCGATCTCGCCGGAGACGGCCGGCACCTGGCCGATGATGCTGCGCACCGCCGTCGACTTGCCGGAGCCGTTGGCGCCGAGCAGGGCGACGACCTCGCCGCGGCGCACGGTGAGGTCGATGCCGCGCAGGACGGGGCGCGAGCCCAGCTCGGCGCGCACGCCGCGCAGGGTGATGACGGGCTCGGTCATGCCGTCCTCCTCGGTGTGGGTCACTCGGTGTGTCACTGGGCGCCCAGGGCGGACTGCAGGGCCCGGAGGTTGGCCTCCATGACCTCGAAGTAGTCGTCGCCGCGGGACTTGTCCGTGATGCCCTCGAGCGGGTCGAGCACATCGGTCCTCAGGCCGGCGTCCTCCGCCAGGGTCCTGGCGGTCCGGTCGCTGACGAGGGTCTCGTAGAAGACGGTGGTCACCCCGTCCTCCTTGGCGGTCCTCGACAGTTCCTTCACGCGGGCGCCGCTGGGCTCGGACCCGGGGTCGAGGCCGGCGATGGACTCCTCGACCAGGCCGTAGCGCTCGGCGAGGTAGCCGAAGGCGGAGTGGGTGGTGACGAAGACGTCGGTCTTCCGCTTCTCCAGGCCGGTGCGGAACCTGGTGTCGAGGGCGGTGAGCTTCTTGACCAGGGCCTCGGTGTTCCTGCGGTAGCCGGAGGCGTGCTTGGGGTCGGCCTTCTCGAAGGCGGCGCCGACGCCCTCGGCGACCTCGGCGTACTTCACCGGGTCGAGCCAGAGGTGCGGGTCCTTGCCGCCCTCGTGCGCGTGATCGTGGCCCTCGTGCTCGGCGGCGTGACCGCCCTCCTCGTCATGCCCCTCGCCGTGCTCCTCGAGGGAGGTGAGGGCGGCGGCGTCGATCTTGGTCTTCACCGGGGACTGGCCGATGGCCTCGTCGACGGAGGGCTGGAGACCCTTGAGGTAGAGGGCCGCGTCGGACTCCTCGAGCCGGGCCACCTGCCGGGCGCTGATCTCCAGGTCGTGCGGCTCCTGGCCGGGCTCGGTGAGGGTGGTGACGTTGACCTGCTCGCCGCCGATCTGCTCGGCGAGGAAGGCCATCGGATAGAAGGAGGCGACGACGTCGAACTTCTCGGTGTTGCCCGCGGCGGCGCTGTCGCCGGCGCAGCCGGTCAGGGTGCCCAGGCCGAGAGCGGTGACCGCGGTGTAAGCGGCCGCGGATATCAGGCGTCGTCGTACGTTCATGAAAGTCATTTTCAAAGAAGATGGGAACCGTTGTCAACAAGCCTGATGGGAGCGTGCGGCCGGGGCGCTCGAGGGGGTCCCGATTTGGTCGTGGGGCAGGGCCCGCCGGTAACCTGAAGCATTCGCTGGAAGCATCTCGCTTCGTCGCCCGTCGTCGTAATGAAGAGAGCACCGTGGCCGCCGACAAGATCGACACCATCGTCAGCCTGAGCAAGCGCCGTGGCTTCGTATTCCCCTGCAGTGAGATCTACGGCGGCCAGCGGGCCGCCTGGGACTACGGGCCCCTGGGTGTCGAGCTCAAGGAGAACCTCAAGCGCCAGTGGTGGCGCTACATGGTGACGTCGCGCGAGGACGTGGTCGGCATCGACTCGTCCGTGATCCTGGCCCCCGAGGTGTGGGTGGCCTCCGGTCACGTCGCCACCTTCACGGACCCGCTCACCGAGTGCACGTCCTGTCACAAGCGGTTCCGAGCGGACCATTTGGAGGAGGCGTACGAGGCCAAGCACGGCCGTGCCCCCGAGAACGGCCTCGCCGACGTCAACTGCCCCAACTGCGGCAACAAGGGCCAGTTCACCGAGCCCAAGCAGTTCTCGGGCCTGCTGTCGACGCACCTCGGCCCGACGCAGGACTCCGGCTCCATCGCCTACCTGCGCCCCGAGACCGCACAGGGAATCTTCACCAACTTCACCCAGGTGCAGACCACCTCGCGCCGCAAGCCGCCGTTCGGCATCGCCCAGATGGGCAAGTCGTTCCGCAACGAGATCACGCCGGGCAACTTCATCTTCCGCACCCGCGAGTTCGAGCAGATGGAGATGGAGTTCTTCGTCAAGCCGGGCGAGGACGAGAAGTGGCACGAGTACTGGATGGAGCAGCGCTGGAACTGGTACACCGGCCTGGGTCTCCGTGAGGAGAACATGCGCTGGTACGAGCACCCGAAGGAGAAGCTCTCCCACTACTCCAAGCGCACCGCCGACATCGAGTACCGCTTCAACTTCGGCGGCAGCGAGTGGGGCGAGCTGGAGGGTGTCGCCAACCGCACCGACTTCGACCTCACCGCCCACTCCAAGGCCTCCGGCCAGGACCTGTCCTACTTCGACCAGGAGGCCGGCGAGCGCTGGACCCCGTACGTCATCGAGCCGGCGGCCGGTGTCGGCCGGGCCATGCTGGCCTTCATGCTCGACGCCTACGTCGAGGACGAGGCGCCCAACGCCAAGGGCAAGATGGAGAAGCGCACCGTGCTGCGCCTCGACCCCCGTCTCGCGCCCGTCAAGGTCGCCGTCCTGCCGCTGTCCCGCAACCCGCAGCTCTCCCCGAAGGCCAAGGGCCTCGCGCAGGCGCTGCGCCGGCACTGGAACATCGAGTTCGACGACGCCGGCGCCATCGGCCGCCGCTACCGCCGCCAGGACGAGATCGGCACGCCGTACTGCGTGACCGTCGACTTCGACACCCTGGACGACAACGCGGTGACCGTCCGCGAGCGCGACTCCATGAAGCAGGAGCGCGTCTCCCTCGACCAGATCGAGGGCTACCTGGCCGGCCGCCTGGTCGGCTGCTGACCGACCTCCAGGCCCGCACCGCCCACCCGCCGCCCGGCCCGCCGGACGGCGGGTGGGCGCTTTTGTGCGGCGTTCCTGGTGTTTGCCGGGTACGGCGTGCCGGCCGCGTCCGTGCGCAGCCAGGTCGTCTCCCGTCCCCGGGTGATGACCTGGCTGCGGCGGGGCTTCGCCGGGTCCTTCGTGGCGCTGGGGGCGAAGCCGGCGTTCACGGCCCGGCAGGGCCTTCGGTCCGGCTCCGAGCGGTCAACGGTCCTGCAGGGACCTGACAGCGACCTGCAGATCGAGTACTCGCTGATCTCCCGTGCCGGACGGTGCCGCCGCCGGTGCCCGCTACCCGGCACCGCAGATGGCACACCTCGGAACGAAGGAGTGACCCCCGCTCCAGGTACGGTCGAGGCATGGCAGCGACCGAGACCCTGACCGCCGAGCGCATCCTCGAGGCGACCGAGGAGGTGCTGCGCCGCCACGGCCCGGCGAAGGCGACCGTGGTGGACGTGGCCCGCGCGCTCGGTGTCAGCCATGGCAGCGTCTACCGGCACTTCCGCACCAAGGCGGCGCTCAGGGAGGCGGTGACCAAGCGCAGGGCAGGGCGGTCGCCGAGCATCTCGACGACCTGACAAGCCAGTTGACCCGCATCATCGAGGACGGCGTCGCGGCGGGCGTCTTCAGCAGTGACGACCCCGCGGCCACCGCCCGCGCCGTCTTCCACACCACGGGACGCTTCCACGACCCGCAGTACGCGCCCGAGTGGAAGGACCCGCGTACCGACGCCGACTTCGCGGCGGTCGTGGACCTGGTGCTGCGAGGGCTGCGCGCCTGAGCGGGCAACCGCCGCCGGGCCGACCGCGGTCCCTCATGCGGCCGTCGGATCGACGGTGGCCTGATGCGCCTCGGCCAGATGCTCCTCCGCCTTCAGCCAGGGCAGGAACTGCGCCCCTCTGCGCCAGCCGCAGGTCTCGCATCTGATGGTGCGCTGCACCCCGGTGCGCAGGACGTGCACCACATGCCGGCGCCCGTGCTGGTCGAAGCGGCTGACCTTGCTCGTGTCGATCTGCGGCATGACGCCTCCGGCATCCGTGCGGGTGTCGCCTTCCCTGTCGCCCCGGTACCGGGACGACAAGGAGTGTGCAGCAAGAGCAACATCAACAGGGGGCGCACGGCCGGGATTTCAAGGTTCGTACAGCTGATCCGCGAACAAACGGGACATCGGGAACAGCGGGGCGGCCGGTTCGGGGACGGCCGCCAAGGGCGGTTTCTAGGGCCTGTCGTTTGGATCAGGTCGCAGGGAGCCGACGGCGCCTGGTCAACTCCGTGAGCGGGGTCTGGTGCGTGCAGATGCAAGGCGGAGGAGGGCGTCGATGCGGAGCATCGGCAACCGACGACAACGCCGCAGATGTGCGTGCCAGACCCCGCGTCTGCGGGCTGATCCAAACGACAGGTCCTAGGAACCGAGGTTCACCGCCTGGTGGATCTCACGGGACTCCAGGCGCTGCGCCGTGCGCAGGGCGGTGCGGCGGGCCCAGGGGCCGGAGGTGAGGGCGCCCACCAGCAGGACCGCCAGGCCGAAGGCGACCAGGATCCACCAGGCGGGGCGGGCCGCCGGGACGAAGGCGTCCGCGTAGGAGGAGGCGCCCACCCCGGCGGCCAGCACCGCGCCGATCACCGCGACGCCGAGGGTCTGGCCGAGCTGGCGGCTGGTGGAGGCGACCGCCGAGGCCACGCCCGCCTGGGCCCGGGGCATGCCGGACACGGCGGTGTTGGTGATGGGGGCGTTGATGAAGCCGAAGCCGATGCCGAACAGGAGGTAGCCGAGGAAGAGCGTGGTGTCGGAGGTCTCGGCCTCGAAGAGGGCGAAGAGGAGGGCGCTGGCGGTCATCGCGCCGCCCGCGATCAGCAGCGGCAGGCGCGGGCCGCGGCCGCCGACCAGCCGGCCGGCGAGCGGCGCGCACAGGAACGTCGGGACGGCCATCGGCAGCATCCACAGGCCGGCGTCCATGGCGCTCAGTCCGCGGACGTTCTGCAGATAGAGGGTGGACAGGAAGAGGAAGCCGCCGAGCGCGGCGAACGCGCTCACCGCGATCACGGTCGCCCCGCTGAACGGCGCCGAGCGGAAGAAGCGCAGATCGATCAGGGGTTCGCGGCGGCGCGGCTCGTACCACAGCAGGGCCGTCAGGGCGGCCAGGGCGAGGACGGCGAACGGGGCGATGGCGCGGACGGTGGTGTGCGGGGCCTCGATGATCGCGTAGGTCAGCGAGCCGAAGAGGGCGATCACCAGGAGCTGGCCCACCGGGTCGGGGCGGCGGGCGGTGCCCGCGCGGGACTCGGGTACGAAGCGCAGGGTGAGCAGCAGGGCGGCGAGGCCCACCGGCAGATTGACCCAGAAGATCGAGCGCCAGCCGACCGACTCCACCAGCAGCCCGCCCACCAGCGGGCCCGCGGCCATGGAGATGCCGACCACCGCACCCCACACACCGATCGCGCGGGCGCGCTCGCGGGGGTCGGTGAAGGTGTTGGTGATGATCGACATGGCGACCGGGTTGAGCATGGAGCCGCCCACCGCCTGGACCATCCGGAACGCGACCAGCGCCTCCAGGCTGGGTGCGAGGGAGCACAGCAGGGAGCCGAGGGTGAAGATCACCAGGCCCGCCATGAAGACCCGCTTGCGGCCGATGCGGTCGGCGGTGGAGCCCGCCAGCATCAGCAGGGACGCCAGGACCAGGGTGTAGGCGTCGATGACCCACTGCAGCCCCGAGGTGGTGGCGTGCAGGTCGCGCTGCAGGGAGGGGAGGGCGACGTTCAGGACGGTGTTGTCCAGGCTCACGATCAGCAGGCTCATGCAGCAGATCGCGAGCACCAGCAGCCGTCGGCGGGGGCTCAGTCCGGGCATGGGATCCACTGTACGCCGACATCGATAGTGCGGCTAACTAACGAATTTTACGAATTCCTTGCATCGGCCATCCAATGTCCCTCCGTTCCACGGGACGGGGCGCCCCCGGCGGCACGGCACAATGGAGGAATGCCCACGCCCCTGCAGATCGGTGAGCACACCGTCCAGCCGCCCGTCGTCCTGGCCCCGATGGCCGGGATCACCAACGCGCCCTTCCGCACCCTGTGCCGGGAGTTCAGCGGAGGCAAGGGCCTGTTCGTCAGCGAGATGATCACCACCCGGGCGCTGGTCGAACGCAACGAGAAGACCATGCAGCTGATCCAGTTCGACGCGAGCGAGAAGCCGCGCTCCATCCAGCTGTACGGCGTCGACCCGGCGACCGTGGGCAAGGCCGTCCGCATGATCGCCGAGGAGGACCTCGCCGACCACATCGACCTCAACTTCGGCTGCCCCGTGCCCAAGGTCACCCGCAAGGGCGGCGGCTCGGCCCTCCCGTACAAGCGGAACCTGCTGCGCGCCATCCTGCGCGAGGCGGTCAGCGGCGCCGGGGACCTGCCGGTGACGATGAAGATGCGCAAGGGCATCGACGACGACCACGTCACCTACCTCGACGCCGGGCGCATCGCCGTGGAGGAGGGCGTCACCGCGATCGCGCTGCACGGCCGCACCACCGCCCAGCACTACGGCGGCACCGCCGACTGGGACGCCATCGCCCGCCTGAAGGAGCACGTGCCGGAGATACCGGTGCTCGGCAACGGCGACATCTGGTCGGCCGAGGACGCCCTGCGCATGGTGGAGCAGACCGGCTGCGACGGCGTGGTCGTGGGCCGCGGCTGCCTGGGCCGGCCGTGGCTCTTCGCCGACCTGGTCGCCGCGTTCGAGGGGCGCACCGACGAGCTGATGCGGCCCACGCTGCGCGAGGTGGCCGATGTGATGGTGCGGCACGCCACCCTGCTCGGCGAGTGGATCGGCGACCCGTCCCGCGGCGTGATCGACTTCCGCAAGCACGTCGCCTGGTACCTCAAGGGCTTCGCGGTCGGCTCCGAGATGCGCAAGCGGCTGGCCGTCACCTCCTCGCTGGAGGAGCTGCGGGCCGGGCTCGACGAGCTGGACCTCGACCAGCCCTGGCCGGCCGGCGCCGACGGCCCGCGCGGCCGCACCTCCGGCAACAACCGGGTGGTGCTGCCGGACGGCTGGCTGAAGGACCCCTACGACTGCGCGGGCGTCGGCGAGGACGCCGAACTGGACACCTCCGGCGGCTGATCACTCCTCCGTCGGGTGCGGCGTGGAGCCGAACGCGGTCAGGAAGCGGTCGCGGAAGTCGCTCATCTTCCACACCGGCGCGTCCTTCGCGGGCCGCAGCCCCTCCGTCCACTTCCAGTCCTCGATGCTCTCCAGCACCTTCGGGTCCTTGGCGACGATCGTGACCGGGACGTCACGGCTGGCGTTCAGGCCGCTGACCCGGGGCCTGGGCTGGTGATCGCCCAGGAACACCAGCACCGTGTCGTCGGTGCCATAGCGCTCCAGCCACTGCACCAGGCTGGTCACCGAGTAGCGGATGGACTTGCCGTACTCCTCCCGTGACCCGTCCGGGTCGGCCAGGACCTCCTCGGGCGTCTTCCCGGCCGCCTCGATCTCCTTGAAGACCGAGCCGTCGCCGAGGTCCTCCCAGTCGACGAGCTTCGGGATCGGCGCCCAGGGCTGGTGGCTGGAGGTGAGGATGATCTCCGCCATCAGCGGCTTGCCGCGCTTCTTGCCGTGCTCCAGCCGCTGGAACGCCTCCAGCGCGTACTGGTCGGGCATGGTCGACCAGCTGAACTTCGGGCCCCGGTAGCCGAGCTGGAAGGCGTTGTAGACCTTCTCCAGCCCGTACCACTCGGCCTCCGGCCAGCCCTTCTGCACACCGGGCATGACCCCCACGGTGTCCCAGGCGCCGGTCTTCTGGAACGCCTTGGTGAGCGTGAGATGGTCGCCCGTGGTCACGGTCCGGTAGCGCTGCTGGTTGTCGACCCACAGCCCGGACAGGGCGGTGGAGTGGCCCAGCCAGCTGCTGCCGCCGTACGTCGCCGAGGTCAGCCAGCCGCTGCGGGCCTGGTAACCGGCCTTGGCGAGGGCCGCGGTGCCGGCGTCCAGCGCGGGCGTCACGGTGGGCGCGATGACCGGGTCCTCGATGGCGCTGCGCCCGTAGCTCTCGATGAAGGTGATCAGGACGTCCTTGCCGCGCAGCTCGGGCACCAGCTGGTCGGGCGGCGTGCCGCCGAAGGTGTCGGCCCGCGCCTCCCGGGCGAAGGCCGCCTCGTCCCGGAGGGTGCCCACCACCCGGTCGGTCTGCTCCCTGAGGGCATCGGCCGTCCGTTCCGAGGCGATGGGCATCCCGGCCAGCTTCAGATGCAGCACGGCGCAGGCGATCCACGCGATCCCCGCGATCGTCGCGCCCCGCGAGGCCCGGGGACGGTGCCGCGCCAGCAGATGGGCCAGCCGGACGGTGGCCAGGGCGGTCAGCACCACCAGCAGCACGGAGAGAGCGACCGCGCCGATGCCGGCGGCGGTCGCGGCCGTGCCGCCCATCGCGTCCGAGACGTAGGACTGGGCGTCGTCCAGGAGCTCCCAGTCGAGAACGAGGTTGAAGCCCCGGCCCAGGAACTCGTTGAAGCCCATGTCCAGGAGATTGAGCACGGTCAGCGCACCGAGCCCCGCGCCGCAGACCGCGGCGACGGCGGTCCTCAGACGGCGCCAGGGGAGCGCCAGCACCACGACGACGGCGAGGATGCCCTCGCCGGGGATCCGGGTGAACCGGTTGAGGCGCAGCGCGTCGAGCGAGCCGGGCAGCAGCAGGGCACCGAGGACGAGGACCGCGGCGAGGACGTGCAGGGTGACGCGGGCGGCGGGGGACTTCGTCAGACGCCTGCCGGGGAGTCGGAAGCGGCGCTTCCGAGCGGGATCCTCGGTGTCTTCGGTGTCTTTGGCGTCTTCGGCGTCTTCGGTGTCTTCGGCGTCCTTGGCGTTCTCGTCCTCGGAGGGTTCGGCAGCATCCTCGGCCTTCTCGGCGTGCTCGGCCGTGCCGGTGTTCTGTGTGTCCTGCGTGTCCTGCGGACCCTCGGACGACTTCTCCGAGTCCCCCGAGTCCCCCGAGTCCCCCGAGTCCTTCGGGTCCTCCGAGCTCTCCGGCTTCTCTGCCCGCTCCGGCTCCTCCGGCTCCTCCGAGTTCTCCGGGTGCTCCGAGCCCTTCGGGTCGGCCGGGTCGTCCGCCGTCTCTGCGTTCCTCGCGTTCTCCTCGCTCTGTGCCTTCTGAGCCGGCTCTGCGTTCTCCGGCATCCGGTGCAGGCGTGTGTTGACAGGCAACCCGGAGGTCCTTCCGTACCGTGATTCGGTGAGAGCGGCGGACCCGGCGTGGGGGCCCGGGTCCGCCGTAGGTCCGTACGGGTGCGCTGGCCGGTGTGTTCAGCCTGTTGTGTGTCGGCTCGGCAAACACCTTGCAAACGGTCTGCCCGGAGGGACATCCCCTATGCCGCACTGTCCGCCGGCAGGCGCTCCGGGAGCCCGAGGGAGGGGAAGCGGTCGTCGGAGAAGGTGAGGATCTCGGCGATCTCCCCGCCGGCCACGCGCAGGACGTCGATCGTCAGCGGCAGATACGCGTTCTCCTGCTGGTCGAAGAGGTAGAAGGCGACGGCGGGCTGACGGTTCACGGACGGCGAACGACGATTCGTCGATCTCGCCCAGATTGCTCGCGCCCGGACCGCCCCGGCCGTTCCCGCCCGGCTCCCGCAGCCGTGTGTCGGCATTCATCACGTCGTCCTTCCCGCCTCGGCCTGTCCTGTCGTACGTGTGACGGCAGGGGCGGGGACAACTCATCACCCGGGGCCGCCGGATACCCGTCACCCGGCCGGCCGGAAGGAAGGTCCGGCCGATGAACTCGGACGCCTCCTCGTCCAGCAGCGGCGGGGCCCAGCCGAACCGCTCGAAGCCGCCGCGGGCCTCCTGCTCCGCCGTACCGGCCACCTCGATCCAGCGGTGCCCCTGGGTCACGCCGTCGACGGAGATGTTGGTGACGGTCTTGAGCCTCATGCCGTGCTCCCTTCCGCGCAGGAGTCCACTTGGAGTTCCACGCCGGATTCACCCCGAGTCGTCCCCGGAGTCGTCATGGGTGGGACCGGGCCGGGGAGCGGATCTCATCGGGTGCCCGCATGGTGAAACGGCGGCCCGTGTGGCAGCGTGATTCTCGCCACCCTTGATAGGAGTGCCGCTCAGATGAGCGGATCTTGGACGGCTGCACTTCTGGAAGGGATGGCACTCAGTGCCATCAGATGATCGTTCATCGAGCGAAATCAGACGTGCCGAAGAGCGCTCATATGAGCAATCAAGGCGCTTCGGGAGGGCGCTTGCGTTCAAGAAGTGAAAACATCCGGCCGCGACCGCTTGCCAATCCTTGACTTTCGATCCACTGGTCGACGAGCGGTTACAGGCACATGACGCGAGACTGGACGTACCCAGAGGCCTTTGATCTGGGTACATTCCTCGCCGTCAGGGCAGCCACCGCGTCCTCGAGGAGTCGAGACCCGTGTCGGAAAACAAAGATCCCCACGTAGCTCAGTCGGGCACGAGCGTTGAGGGCGTGAAGTTCGTTTACGACTTCACCGAGGGCAACAAGGACCTCAAGGACCTCCTCGGCGGCAAGGGTGCCAACCTCGCCGAGATGACCAACCTCGGTCTCCCTGTGCCACCCGGCTTCACGATCACCACGGAGGCCTGCAAGGTCTACCTGGAGAGCGGTGAGGAGCCGGCCGAGCTGCGCGACGAGGTGAGTGCGCACCTCGAGGCCCTCGAGAAGAAGATGGGCAAGAAGCTCGGGCAGGCCGACAACCCCCTCCTCGTGTCGGTCCGCTCCGGGGCGAAGTTCTCCATGCCGGGCATGATGGACACCGTCCTCAACATCGGTCTGTCCGACAAGTCCGTGCAGGGCCTCGCCAAGCAGGCCGGCGACGACCGGTTCGCGTGGGACTCCTACCGCCGCCTCATCCAGATGTTCGGCAAGACCGTCCTCGGCGTCGACGGCGAGCTGTTCGAGGAGGCGCTGGAGGCGGCCAAGGCCGCCAAGAAGGTCACCGACGACACCGAGCTGGAGGCCGCCGACCTCAAGAAGCTCGTCACCAAGTTCAAGAAGATCGTCAAGGCGGAGGCCGGCCGGGAGTTCCCGCAGGACCCGCGCGAGCAGATGGACCTCGCCATCAGGGCGGTCTTCGACTCCTGGAACGGTGAGCGCGCCAAGCTGTACCGCCGCCAGGAGCGCATCCCGCACGACCTCGGCACCGCCGTCAACGTCTGCTCGATGGTCTTCGGCAACCTCGGCCCGGACTCCGGCACCGGTGTCGCCTTCACCCGCGACCCCGCCTCCGGCCAGCAGGGCGTCTACGGCGACTACCTGCAGAACGCGCAGGGCGAGGACGTCGTCGCGGGCATCCGCAACACGGTCCCGCTCGCCGAGCTGGAGAAGATCGACAAGAAGTCGTACGACCAGCTCATGCAGATCATGGAGACCCTGGAGAACCACTACAAGGATCTCTGTGACATCGAGTTCACCATCGAGCGCGGCCAGCTGTGGATGCTGCAGACCCGCGTCGGCAAGCGCACCGCCGGTGCCGCCTTCCGCATCGCCACGCAGCTGGTGGACCAGGGCCTGATCGACGAGGCCGAGGCGCTCACCCGCGTCAACGGCGCCCAGCTCGCCCAGCTGATGTTCCCGCGCTTCGACGAGAGCGCCAAGGTCGAGCAGATCGGGCGCGGCATCGCGGCGTCGCCCGGCGCGGCGGTCGGCAAGGCCGTCTTCGACTCCTACACCGCCGTGAAGTGGTCCCGCTCCGGCGAGAAGGTCATCCTGATCCGACGGGAGACCAACCCCGACGACCTGGACGGCATGATCGCCGCCGAGGGCATCCTCACCTCGCGCGGCGGCAAGACCTCCCACGCGGCCGTGGTCGCCCGCGGCATGGGCAAGACCTGTGTGTGCGGCGCCGAGGAGCTGGAGGTCGACACCAAGCGCCGCCGGATGACCGTGCCCGGCGGGCACGTCGTCGAGGAGGGCGACGTGATCTCCATCGACGGCTCCAGCGGCAAGGTCTACCTGGGCGAGGTCCCGGTCGTGCCGTCGCCGGTCGTGGAGTACTTCGAGGGCCGGATGCACCCGGGCGCCGACGACGCCGACGAGCTGGTCGAGGCCGTGCACCGGATGATGTCCTTCGCCGACCGCAAGCGCCGGCTGCGGGTGCGGGCCAACGCCGACAACGCCGAGGACGCGCTGCGCGCCCGCCGGTTCGGCGCCCAGGGCATCGGCCTGTGCCGCACCGAGCACATGTTCCTCGGCGACCGGCGCGAGCTGGTGGAGCGGCTGATCCTGGCCGACACCGAGGAGGAGCGCGAGGAGTCCCTGAAGGCCCTGCTGCCGCTGCAGAAGCAGGACTTCGTGGAGCTGTTCGAGGCGATGGACGGCCTGCCGGTCACCATCCGCCTGCTCGACCCGCCGCTGCACGAGTTCCTGCCGGACATCACCGAGCTGTCGGTCCGGGTGGCGCTGGCCGAGGCCCGGCAGGAGCCGCACGAGAACGACCTGCGGCTGCTCCAGGCCGTCCACCGGCTGCACGAGCAGAACCCGATGCTGGGCCTGCGCGGTGTCCGCCTCGGCCTGGTCATCCCCGGCCTGTTCACCATGCAGGTGCGGGCCATCGCGGAGGCCGCCGCCGAGCGGCGCAACGCCAAGGGCGACCCGCGTGCGGAGATCATGATCCCGCTGGTCGGCACGGTGCAGGAGCTGGAGATCGTCCGCGAGGAGGCCGACAAGGTCATCGCCGAGGTCGAGGCCGCCGCGGGCGTCAGCCTGAAGCTCGCCATCGGCACGATGATCGAGCTGCCGCGCGCCGCGCTGACCGCCGGTCAGATCGCCGAGGCCGCCGAGTTCTTCTCCTTCGGCACCAACGACCTCACCCAGACGGTGTGGGGCTTCAGCCGGGACGACGTGGAGGCGAGCTTCTTCACCGCGTACCTGGAGAAGGGCATCTTCGGGGTCTCCCCGTTCGAGACGATCGACAAGGACGGCGTGGGCTCCCTGGTGAAGCTCGCCGCCAAGGCCGGCCGGGAGACCCGCCCCGACCTGAAGCTCGGCGTCTGCGGCGAGCACGGCGGCGACCCGGAGTCCGTCCACTTCTTCCACGAGGTGGGCCTGGACTACGTCTCCTGCTCCCCGTTCCGCATCCCCGTCGCCCGCCTCGAGGCCGGCCGCGCCGCGGTCACCTCGCAGGGGAGCGACCACCGCTAGTGACCTGAGTCGGAGATTCGTCGGCAGTAGGCGGCGACTTTGTCGAGGATCTCGTCGGCGGTCTTCGTCCAG
>NZ_BAAAGU010000087.1:0-17714 GCF_039524635.1 Streptomyces thermocarboxydovorans
TCGGCAACCGACGACAACGCCGCAGATGGGCGTGCCAGACCCCGCGTCCGCGGGCTGATCCAAACGACAGGCCCTAGGCGGCGGACCGCCCGGCTTCGACCGAGAGGCCTGCCAGCAGGGAACACCGTCGAGCGGTGCATCAACCGGCTCAAGCAGTGGCGCGGCCTGGCCACACGAACCGACAAGCCTGCCATCGCCTGCCAGGCCGCACTCCACCTCGCCGGCACCTTCATCCGGGCCCGGCGCTGACCGAAGAGACAGAACCTAGCCCTCCCAGCCGAGGTAGACCGACTTGGACCAGGTGTAGAAGTCCACTGCGGCCGCACCCTGCTCGCGGAAGGTGTTACTGGAGGAGTCGCCGACGCCGCCGAACGGGACGTTGAGGTCCAGGCCGGTGGTCGGGCGGTTGACCTTGACCACGCCCACGCGGACGGCCGCGGCGAAGCGCTGGGCGGCGGCCAGGCTGCGGGTGCAGATGCCCGCGGCCAGGCCGTAGCGGGAGTCGTTGACCAGGTTGATCGCGTCGTCCAGGTCCGCCGCGGACAGTACCGCGACCACCGGGCCGAAGATCTCCTCGCGGGCCGCCGTGTTCTCCTGGTTCAGGCCGGAGAGTACGGTCGGGGCGAGCATCAGCCCCTCGGGGGCCTCGCCGCCCGCGGCGACGGTCGCGCCCTCGGCCATGGCCTGCTCGATGGCGGCGGTGATCGTGGCGAGCTGCTGCTCGCTCACCACCGGGCCCATCAGGGTGCCGTCGGCCAGGCCATTGCCGGGGCGGTAGCGGGCCGCCTCCTTGGCGAGCGCGGCGACGAAGTCGTCGTGCACGCCGGGGGTGCAGATCACCCGGGAGGAGGCGGTGCAGGCCTGGCCGGTGAGGCCGAAGCCGCCCGCCGCGGCGATCCGCGCGGCCTGTTCGACGTCGGCGTCGTCCAGTACCACCAGAGCGTTCTTGCCGCCCATCTCCACCTGCACCCGGCCGCGGCGCTCCTGCACCGCGCGCTCGATGCGCATGCCGACCCGGGTAGAGCCGGTGAAGGAGACCGCCGCCACCCGGGGGTCGCGGACCAGGGCCTCACCGACCACCGCGCCGGAGCCGTGCACCACGTTGAGCACCCCGGCGGGCAGCCCGGCCCGTACCAGGGCCTCGGTGAGGTGGCGGGTGGAGAGCGGGGTGAGCTCCGCGGGCTTGAGCACCACTGCGTTGCCGCCGATCAGCGCGGGCGCCAGTTTCCAGGCGGGGATGGCGATCGGGAAGTTCCACGGTGTGATCAGCCCCACGACCCCGACCGGCTCCCGGCGGGTGTAGACCATGGTGTCCGACACCGAGCTGGGCAGCACCTGCCCGCCGAGCCGCCAGCCCTCGGAGCCGAAGAAGCGCAGTACGTCGATGGCCCGCCGGACCTCGCCGCGGGCCTCGGTCAGCGTCTTGCCCTCCTCCCGGACCAGGTCGCGGGCGGCCTCCTCGTGGCGGCCGCGCAGGATCTCGGCAGCGTCCAGCAGAATCGCGCCGCGCGCCGGGGCGGGCAGCGCCGCCCATCCCGGCTGGGCCGCGGCGGCGGCCGCCACGGCCGCGTCGATGGCCTCAGCGCCGGAGGCCGGGGCCACGGCGACCAGTTCGGCCGGGTCCGCCGGGTTGTACCGCTCGAGGCCATCGCCGACAACCTCCTCGCCGGCGATGAGGTTGGGGATCTGCACAGTGCTCATGGCTTTGGTTCCTTGGGAAGTCGGGAGTTCACAGGCCGCGGACCAGGCCGCCGTCGCAGCGCAGCGCGGTCCCGGTGACGTATGAGGCGGGGGCGCTGCAGAGGAAGGCGGCTGCCGCACCGAACTCGGCGGGGGTGCCGTACCGTCCGGCTGGGATCGCAGCCTGTGAGGCGGCCTCGACCTCGGCGACGGGGCGCTGCTCGCGTTCGGCCCGCGCGGCGTCCAGCGCCGCCACGCGATCGGTGGCGATCCGGCCGGGCAGCAGCAGGTTGACGGTGACTCCGTCGGCCGCCACCTCGGCAGCGAGGGTCTTCAGGTACGCGGCGAGGGCGGCCCGTCCGGCGTTGGACAGGACCAGCCCGGGCAGCGGTTCGGCGATCCCGCTGGAGCCGACAGCCAGGATGCGGCCCCAGCCGCGCCGGCGCATGGACGGCAGGGTCAGCGCCACCAGCCGTTGCTGGGCCAGCAGCAGCGAGTCCACGGCCGCGGCGAGGTCGCCGGTGTCCAGGCCGGCGGCGGTGCCGGGCCGAGGGCCGGGTCCGTTGAGAACCAGGATGTCCGGATCGCCGTAGGCCTCGCGGGCCGCCTCGACCAGCGCCTGCGGTCCGTCCGGGACGGTGAGGTCGACCTGGACGCCGACCGCGTCCGGCAGTCCGGCGGCGATCTCCTTGGCGAGGTCGCCGCGCCGCCCGGCTACCACGACGGAGGCGCCTTCGGCGGCCAGCGCTTCGGCCACCGCCCGGCCCAGGCCGCTGGTCGAGGCGGCGACCACGGCGACCCGGCCGCGGATGCCGAGGTCCATCAGCGCACCTCCTCGGGCAGCGCGGCGAGGTGCCGTTCCAGCTGCGGGACCAGGGCCTCGGGCAGCTGCGCGGCTGGTGGTCGCACCCCCGACTCCATGATCAGGCCACGGCGCCGGATGGCCTCCTTGCGCAGTGCCAGCCCGATCCCGGCCTGTGCCTCGAAGTTGACCAATGGCAGGTACGGCAGGTAGGCCTCCCGGGCCGCGTCGTGGCCGCCGTTCCGCCAGGCCTGGACGCAGGCGATCAGGCCCTCGGGGCAGGAGAAGCCGGTCATCGCCCCGGCGGCGCCGGCCGCCAGCTCGTCGAGCAGGCCCAGGCCGCCCAGGCCGCCGAATACCGGGACGTCCAGTTCGGCGGTGAGCCTGGCGACGGCCGCCGGGGTGGGCGGCGCCTCGGCCTTCACCGCGACCGCCGAGGGGACCGCGCGGACGGCGCGGACCAAGTCGGCGGTGCGGATGGCGACCCGGCTGGTCTCCGGGTAGTCCTGGACGACGATCCCGGCGCCGGTGGCCTCGTGGACCGCGTTGAGGTGGGCGGCGACCACCTGCGGATCGGGCGAGTTGACCTGCACCATCAGTCCGGCGAGGCGGTCACCGACCACCTCGCGGACGAGCCGGGCCTCCTCCAGCACCGGTGCGGTGGCGAGTGCGGTGACCCCGACGACCAGCGGCAGGTCGACGGTGTCGACCACCGTCTCCAGCACGGTGCGGCGCTCCTCGGCGGAGAGCCGGGCGGCCTCGCCGAAGACTCCGAGCACGGTCAGACCGGTGGTGCCGATCCGCTCGTAATGCTCCACCAGCCGGGCCAGGCTGGGCTCGTCCACCTCGAAGGCGGAGCCGAGGAAGGGCGTGGCGACCACACCCCACACTCCGGGGGCGAGTTTTTCGGGCATCGGTGAGCTCCCCTTCATCGTCCGGGCCAGACCGGTGGCCGCTTCTGCTGGAAGGCGAGCACGCCCTCCTTGGCGTCCTCGCTGTCCAGCGCCGCCATCAGCGCCGGGGTGCGCAGCTTGTGGGCGTCCTGCGGTGACAGCCCGTCCCCGCGCTGGACCATCTGCTTGATGGCGCGCAGTGAGGTGGGGGCGCAGGCGAGGATGTCGGCGACCCAGCGGTCGACGGCCTCGTCCAGCTGCTGTGCTGGGACCACCTCGTTGACCAGGCCCATTCGGTGCAGCTCGGCTGCGGAGGCGCGGCGGCCGGTGAGCAGCAGCCCCATGGCCTGGGTGTGCGGCAGCCGGCGGACCAGCTGGAAGACGCCGCCGTCCAGCGGGATCCGGCCGACCCGGGGCTCGGTGAGGCCGAACTGGGCGTGGTCGGCGGCGACCACGATGTCGCAGCCGAGGACCATCTCCATGCCGCCGCCCAGCGCGTAGCCGTTGACCCGGGCGATCACCGGGACGTCCAGGGTGGTGCGCAGGCTCAGCCCGCCGAAGCCGTTGGGGTCCAGGCCGGCCCAGTACTCCAGGCCGGTCTTGTCCACCGCGTCGGCGGACATGTCGGCGCCCACGCAGAACGACCGCTGTCCGGCGCCGGTGACGACGACCGCCCGCACGTCGGGGTCGGCCTCGATGCCGGCCCAGATCTCGTTGAGCCGGGCGTTGGTCTTGGCGTCCACCGCGTTGAGCACGGCGGGGCGGTCGATGGTGACGCGGGCGATGTGCCCGTCCCGTACGTAGCGGACCTCGTCGGTCATCGCAGCACCCCCTTCTCGCGGAGCAGGTCGATCTGCTCGGCGGTGTAGCCGAGTTCACCGAGCACCTCTGCGCCGTGCTCGCCGAGCCGCGGCGGGACCCGGCGGACCTCGGCGGGGGCGGCGGAGAGGTGGAGCGGCGCGTTGAGGGCGCGGATCCGGCCGGCGACCGGGTGGTCCATCTCGACGATCATCTTGTTGACCGCGGTCTGCTCGTCGTCGAGGGTCTGCTCCAGACTGCGCACCGGGGCGCAGAGGATGTCCTCATCCTCGAGCCGCTTGACCCAGTAGTCGGTGGTGTTGCGGGCCACCGCCTCGGCGAAGATCCGCTGCAGCTCGGGCCGGTGCGCGAACTGCAGGTCCAGGGTGGCGAACTCGGGGCGCTCGCTCAGGTCCTCGTCGAGTTCCAGGGCGCGGCTGATGTGGTGCAGCGCGTTGCTCTTGAAGCCGCCGACCATGATCAGTGCGCCGTCGGTGGTGGGGAACACCCCGGTGAGCGGCATCGCGGCCCAGTTGATTTCGGAGCCGCGGTTGAGCTGCTGGCATGCCTCCTGCATCTGCATGTGGAGCATCGAGTCGTACATCGACACCTCGACCTTTTGCCCCTCGCCGGTGCGGTCGCGGTGCAGCAGGGCCAGCAGGATGCCCTGGAGCAGGTGCATTCCGGTGGTGTAGTCGCAGAGCGTGGTCGGGTAGAGGGTGACGGGGTCGTCATCGGAGACTCGGCGCCACATCACTCCGCTGTACGCCTGGGCGACGGCGTCCTGCCCGCCCTTGTGGGCGTACGGGCCCTCGGTGCCGAAGCCGGTACCGGAGGCCCAGATGATCCTGGGGTTGATGGCGCGCAGCGCCTCGTAGCCGAGGCCGAGCCGCTCCATCACGCCGGTGCGGAAGTTGCTCACCACGACGTCGGCGGAGCGCACCAGTTCGTGGACGACCTGCCGGCCCTCCTCGGTGCGGGTGTCGATGGCGATGCTCCGCTTGTTGCGGTTGATCGACAGAAAGATGGGGTTGTCCAGGCCTGCCGGGTCCGGGATCGAGGTCCGGGAGATGTCGCCGGTGCCGGGCCGCTCCACCTTGATCACGTCGGCGCCGTAGTCGCCCAGCATCTGGGTGCAGGACGGGCCCATGAAGACCTGGGTGAAGTCGATGACGGTGACACCGCTCAGCGGCTGTATGGCGGTGGTCATGCCACGACCTCCTCGAGCTGGTCGACGGTCGCGTTCTCTGAGGGGACGTCACCGGGGTCGGCGCCCTGCTCGCGCATCCGGCGCTGGATGACCGCCGGGTCGACGTCCCGGACCAGCACACCCTGCTCCACCGCGGTCGCGGCGGCGATGCCGGCCGCCTGGCCCATGGCCATGCAGGGCGGGATCTCGCGGGACATCCGCTGCGCCTCGGGGGTGGCCGAGTAGTGCCGGCCGGCGACCAGCAGCTGATCGACACCGCGCGGCAGCAGCGCGCGGTACGGGGTGTAGTAGTCGCGGCCGCGGGCGACGCTGTCGGCGAAGTGGCGGCGGGAGGTGACGTCGTCCTTGGTGACCACGTACTCGCCCTGCAGCAGCCGGGTCTGCCGGACGCCCATCTGCTCGGCGACGTCGAGCAGGTAGGCGTTGCCGAAGCCGGGCAGCTCGGCCTTGATGTGGTCGAGGACGGCGCCGATCCGGGCCCGGGCCTCGAACTCGGCCTCGGTGAGCGAGACCGGGTCGGTGCCGTCGAAGCCGGTCATGTGCGGGCAGTTGCACCAGACCACGCCGGGAATGGGCGTCTTGAGCCACCACAACTCCCAGGCGCCGCCCAGCATCCGCTTGATCTTGCGGTTGATGGCCCGGGCCTCACGCGGGTTCTCCTGTTCGAAGCGCTCGGCGGCGGCGGTGTCCACCCCGCCGAGCCGGAAGACCAGGGTGACGAGGTAGCTGTCCTGGGCGTACGGGGCGCCGGCTCGGGAGGCCACGTCGATGTCGCCGGTGGTGTCGATCACCACATCGCCCATCACCGCCTGCGGACCGGACTTGGTCTCGCAGACCACGCCCTTCACCGCGCCGTCCTGGACCACCGGCCGGGAGAACCAGCTGTGCAGCCGCAGATTGACCCCGCTCTCGCGGACCAGGTCGTTGGACACCCGCTTCCAGCCGTCGGGATCGAAGGCGACGGCGTAGCAGATCGGCTTGGGGTTGGTATGGGAGTGGAAGTCGAAGGCGCCCCAGCGGCCCCACTTGGCCCACATCTCGGGCGAGGCGTAACGGTCCTCGGCCGGCGGGTAGACGGCGAGGCCGAGCTTGGCCATCCGCTCGACGTACTCGTCGACGATACCGGTGACGGTGATCTCGTTCCCGTTGATCATGTCGTCGAGGACCAGTACCATGCCGCCGGAAGCCAGGCCGCCAAGAGCCGCGTAGCGCTCCAGCAGGGTCACGCTGGCGCCGGTGCGGGCGGCGGCCACGGCCGCGCTGACCCCGGCCGGTCCGCCGCCGACCACGATCACGTCGGACCGCTGGACCACGGGTGCCTCGATGGCGTCGAGAGAGACGGTCTGTGACATCTGACTTCCCTTTCAGCTCCCGACGCGGACGGCGCCGCGGCGGAAGACGAGCACGTAGAGCAGGACGCTGAGCAGACAGAGGACCGCGCCGTAGACGGGGAACGCCCAGCCGGCGCCGAGGTCCTGGAGCCACAGCAGGAGATAGGGAGCGGTGCCGCCGAAACCGGCCACGCCGATCGCGTAGCCCAGGCCGACGCCGGTGACCCGGCAGCTGGTCGGCATCAGGGTGGCGGCGACGGTGTTGTACAGGCCCATGGTGAAGGCGAGCACCGGGGCGCCGACCAGCATCACCATGGTGAACGTCGCCATGCCGGGCTGCTGGTAGGCGAGCACGATGAAGATCAGTGGCACCACGGCGAGCCGGGAGGCGATGAAGGTGCGGGAGATCCGCTTGCGGTCGGCGAGCCGGCCGACGAGCGGGTAGAGCGCGGCGACGCAGATCCCGGCGAGGGTGGAGACCAGGAAGACGGTGTCCGGGTCCTCGTGGTAGGCGGAGCGGGCCAGGTTGGGCAGTCCGGTGGTCCAGGTGTATTGGAGCGCCTGGGCGCCGGCCACGACGAAGACGATCGCCAGGAGCGCCAGCCGGTGCTGCCAGACCTCGGCCCAGACCTGGCCCACCCGGGCCGGCTCGGCCTGCTTCTCGCCCGTGGTGTGCAGGGTCTCCGGCAGGGCGCGGCGCAGCCAGAGGAAGACCAGGCCGCCGACGGCGCCGACCACGAACGGGATGCGCCAGCCCCAGGAGGCCATGGCGTCAGGGGCGACCACCGAGGTGGTCAGGAAGCAGACCAGCGAGGCGCTGACGATGCCGGCCTGCACGTAGGTGCTGAGGATGCCGCCGTACCGGGCGGTCCTGCCCTCGGGTGCCATTTCCACGATGTACGCAGAGTTGAGCGGGGCTTCGATGCCTGTGGAGAGTCCCTGCAGGATGCGGCAGGCCAGCAGGATGACGCCGGCCCAGACGCCGATGATCGCATGGCTGGGCAGCAGCGCGATGATCATGGTGCTGAGCACCATCGAGCCGATGGAGAAGAGCATGACGGCGCGTCGGCCTATGCGGTCGGCCAGGGTACCGAAGACGATCGCGCCGAGCGGCCGGGCGGCGAAGCCGACCGCGAAGACGGCCAGCGCGGACATGGTTTCGGCGACTGAACTGCCCGACGGGAAGTAGAGCGGGCCGATGTAGGAGGCCAGTAGCCCGTAGACCATCCAGTCGTACCACTCGACGGCGTTGCCGCCGCCGAGGGCCAGCAGGGCGCGGCGGTGCGAGACGGAGTTTCTGGTGGCGGCAGGGCTTCTGTCGGTGAGTGATGCCATGTGGGGCACCTCGTAGTAGGGAGGCGCACGGGACGAGGCCGTGCGGTACCGGCGCCCGGGCCCGAGGCCGGGGCGTTGGGGACGGGGGCGGTGCGAGGCCTGTGCTACCAGCTGGGCGGAGTAACCACCCAGATCGAGGTGGCGGGCTCGTCACCGGGATTGACGTACCAGTGCGGAATGCTGGAGGAGTAGGTGATGGAGTCACCCGCTTCGAGCCGGTGACGGACGCCGTCGAGGTAGACGTCCTTCACACCGGAGAGCACGATGCCGAACTCCTCGCCGTTGTGACAGAACGCGGTGGCGCTGGTGTCGTGGCCCGGCTGGGTGACCACCCAGAGGACCTCCAGAGCGCCGTTGAGAGAGGGAGTGAGCAGTTCGTAGCGGTCGCCGTTCGCCGAGTCCGCACCGTGGAAGTCCAGGCTGCGGCGCTCGTGGGCACGGACCACCGGACTGACCTGCTCCGCGAGGTGCAGCAGCCGCCCGATCGGCACGTCCAGACCGTGAGCGATCTGCACCAGGCTGGCGAAGGAAGGATTGCCCTTCCCCCGCTCGACCTGGCTGATCAGTCCGGTGCTGACGCCGGAGCGGCGGCTGAGCTCGTCCAAGGTCAGATCCGCCTGCTTGCGCAAGGCCTTGATCTGCAGGCCGACCGTGGCGACCATCACATCGAGGTCCGGCCGGTCGTCCGGCATCGGTGCGTCGGTGTCGTGCACGGTCTCCGCCTCTCCCTGAGGAACGTTTGTCCTGCGGCATATTGAAGACCTTCACCATGATGAACACAACCCCTGTTGTTCATCTCTTTGAAACCGGGCAGGCGCCCGGCACGAAGAGCTGGTGCTACAGGGCCATCAGACGCCAGCCCGCGGCGCCGCCGCGGACGGCGGTCGCCTCGCACGCCATCGACCACCGGCTCCCGGGCACGGGCCGACCGGGAGAGCTCGGTCGGCGTCCCCTACTGGTCGGCGGAGGGAACACGGGGGTTTGTCATACCGGAGCAGTACGTGGAGTTGAGCCCGCGGGCTGACGTATCCGGGGGTGCCGTTTGGTCAGATGGACAGCGACGGACATCACCACTTCTCACCGGTAACGAGTGAGAATGGCGGCTCAGGCCGAGCCCGCCGCCGACCACGGAGGTACCACACACATGGCACCGCACGACACCGACGGCAACACCACCGCAAGGGAGGCCGACGAGCCGAGCCGAGCCCGCCGCAGGGCCGCCCGCTACGTCGTCCCCGTCACGGTGATGGGCGTGGCGGCCGCGACCATCGGCCTCGTCCCCGCACTCGCCGACTCCGGCGACCCCGACCTCCCGGAGATCACCGCAGCCCAGCTGATAGAGAAGATCGCCAAGTCGGACGTCGAGCAGCTGTCCGGCACCGTGAAGATCACCACCGACCTCGGCCTGCCCGACCTCGGCGGCCTGGAGAGCAGCCTCGCCTCCGGCGCGATGAGCCAGGGTGAGGAGGGCGGCTCCTCCGCCGACCCCTCCACCAAGCTCACCGAACTCGCTTCCGGCACGCACACCCTGCGCGTCGCCACCGACGGCCCCGGCCGGCAGAAGCTGTCCCTGCTGGAGGACGCCGCCGAGTACAGCCTCATCCACAACGGCAAGGACGTCTGGGGCTACGACAGCAAGTCCAACGAGGTCTACCACGGCACCGTCGACGAGCCCGCCGGCAAGGGCAAGGAGGAGCAGCCCCCGGCGACCCCCAAGGACTTCGCCGAGGAGGCGCTGAAGTCGGTCGACGACACCACCTCCGTCAAGGTCGACGGCACCGCCCAGGTGGCCGGCCGGGACGCCTACAAGCTCGTCGTCAAGCCCAAGCAGTCGGGATCGACGGTCGGCGCCATCAGCATCGCCGTCGACCACAAGACCGGCATGCCGCTGAAGTTCACGCTCACCCCGGCCGCGGGCGGTGCCGCCGTGGTGGACGTCGGCTTCACCAAGGTCAGCTTCGACAAGCCGGCCGCCTCCACCTTCGACTTCACCCCGCCCAAGGGCGCCAAGGTGACCGAGGAGGGCGACCTGGACGAGGGCGGCAGGCCCGCGCACGAGCCGGGGAAGGACTTCGGCAAGGGGCTCGACGGCATGAAGATGCTCGGCGAGGGCTGGACCACGATCGCCACCTTCGACACCGGCGGCGAGGGCCTGCCCACGGGCGGCTTCCTCGACTCGCTCGGCGACCAGGTCAAGGGCGACTTCGGCACCGGCACGGTGTTCAGCACCCGCTTGGTCAACGCGCTGGTCACCGAGGACGGCACGGTCTACGCGGGCGCCGTCACCAAGGAGGCCCTGGTGAAGGCGGCCGAGGAAGCGAAGTAGGGTCGGCGGAAGCCGTCCGGGGAGCGAGGGAGCCGATGGGCGAGACGTCCGTCAACGAGCCGGAGCCGAACGCGGCCGGGGAGGGTGACGGTGTCATCGTCACGCGCTCCCTCACCAAGCGGTACCGCGGAGGGCAACTCGCCGTCGATGGACTGAATCTGACGGTGCCGGCGGGCAGTGTCTTCGGCTTCCTCGGTCCCAATGGCTCCGGGAAGACCACCACCATCCGGATGCTGATGGGGCTGATCGAGCCCACCTCGGGCACAGTCCAGGTGCTGGGCCGGCCGATGCCCCGTGCGGTGCGTTCCGTGCTGCCCGAGGTCGGTGCGCTGATCGAGGGCCCGGCCCTGTACGGGTTCCTGTCCGGCCGGGACAACCTGCTCCGCTACGACGCCGCCGACCCCACCTCCGACCCCCGCACCCGGCGGGCCCGGGTGGCGGAAGCCCTGGAGCGGGTGGGGCTGACGGCCGCCGCCGGGAAGAAGGCGAGGGCGTACTCGCTCGGCATGAAGCAGCGGCTGGGGCTCGCCGCGGCGCTGCTCCGGCCCCGCCGGCTGCTGGTCCTGGACGAGCCGACCAACGGGCTCGACCCGCAGGGAATGCGGGAGATCCGTTCCCTGATCAGGGAGTTGGCCTCGGACGGCACGACGGTCTTCCTCTCGTCACACCTGCTCGACGAGATCGAGCAGGTGTGCACGCATGCCGCCGTGATGGCGCAGGGCCGGCTGGTCACCCAGGGCCCGGTGGCCGAGCTGGCGGCCGGGACGCGGGGGCGGCTGGTGGTTCTCACGCCGGACGTGGCGGAGGCCGCGCGAGTGCTCAAGGAGCAGGGGGTGGGCGATGTCGTGGCCGAGGAGGAGCGGGTGACCGGTGAGGTGCCCGAGGAACGGGACCTCGCCGACCTCAACGCCGCGCTGGTGCGGGCGTCGGTGCGGGTGCGTGGCTTCGGCGTCGAACGGGCCTCGCTGGAGGACGCGTTCGTCGCCCTGACCGGGGAGGGTTTCGATGTCGCGGGCTGAGGCGGCCGCACCCGGGGTGCGGTGGCTGTGGACCTTCGGTCTGTTCCGCAGCGAGCTGCTGACCACCCTGCGGCGCTGGCGCACCCTGGCCCTGCTCGGGGTGCTGGTGGCGGTCCCGGTGCTGATCGGCGTCGCGGTGAGGATCGAGACCGGTGACGGCGCACCGGCGGGCGGGGGCGGAGGCGAGGGGCCCGCCTTCATCTCCCAGGTCACCAACAACGGGCTGTTCCTGGTGTTCGCCGCGCTGGCCGCGACGCTGCCCTTCTTCCTGCCGATGGCCGTCGCGGTCCTCGCCGGTGACGCCATCGCGGGGGAGGCGAACGCCGGCACGCTCCGCTACCTGCTGGTCGCCCCGGCGGGCCGCACCCGCCTGCTGCTCACCAAGTACGCGACCGTCCTGGCGTTCTGTCTGGTCGCCACCCTCGCCGTCGCGGTGTCGGCGCTGACGGTGGGCGCGCTGCTGTTCCCGCTCGGCGACCTCACCACCATCTCCGGCACCCGCATCAGCTTCGCCGAAGGGCTGGTCAGGGCACTGCTGATCGCCCTGGTCGTCGCCGCGTCGCTGGTCGGGGTGGCCGCGCTCGGCCTGTTCGTGTCCACCCTCACCAACAGCGGCATCGCCGCCATGGCGACGACGGTCGGGCTGCTGATCACCGTGCAGATCCTCGACCACATCCCCCAGCTGCACGCCCTCCACCCCTACTTCTTCTCCCACTACTGGCTGTCCTTCGCCGACCTCATGCGCGAGCCCATCTACTGGGAGGACCTGACCAAGAACCTCGGCCTCCAGGCCCTCTACGCGGCGGTGTTCGGCTCGGCGGCGTGGGCGAGGTTCACGGCGAAGGACATCACCTCGTAGCGCCGGCCTTACGTCCCTTGCGTCGCGGCCTTACATCGCGGCGCTCACTTCTCGTGCGGGAAGCGGGCCAGGGGCGCCTCCCAGGAGAAGAAGGTCTTGGCCCGGGCCAGCGCCTCGCTGTCGTTGAGGACGTCACCCGGCTTGCTGCCGTTGCCGAGGAGCACGCCGCCGAAGCGCATGCCCATGTAGGCGGCGGAGTTGTTGAGGGTGCCGATCAGCGGGCCGGCGACCGAGGGCTCCTCGTCGGCGTGCGCGGCGACGCCCCACAGGGTGCGGCCCGCCATGGTCGCTTTGCAGTCCGTGCCGGCCCTTCACCGCGATCGGCACCCCGGCCGGCGGCAGCCGCTCGCCGGCCCGTACTCCTGCGTCCACCTCGTCGGCTCGGCGCAGTGCCTCCTCGCGCCACACCTCGACGAACGCGCACAGCTCACGGTCCGTGCGCTCGACGCGTTCCAGGGCCTGCGCGATCACCTCGGCGGCGCGGAGGGTGCGCGCACTGACGGCGGCGGCGATCTCCACCGCCGAGGGAAGCGGCTCTGCTTCGCTCAGCGCAGGGCTCCGGTGAGGCGGGCGAGGTCCTCCGACTCGCGGGGCGGGCGGCCGCCGAGATCGCCCAGCCGCCATTCGGGCACCCATGGCACGCGGTACACGTCGATCACGTTCTCGATCAGCCGGATCCGCTGCGCGAGCGGCTTCGGCAGCCGTCCCGGCGCGTCCGCCACCAGCACCACGGCGTCGAGGTCGAGCCCCTGCGGGATCTGCCCGAGCCGGAACAGCTCCAGGGCCGCCGTCACCGAGTCCAGGCCCGTCGCATGCGTGCGCGCGACGAGCAGCACCGACTGCGGATCGCCCGGGCCGGGCCAGGACCGCCCGCTGTCGTGACCGCCGTAGACCGCGGCGAGGGTGGAGACACCGGCGCCGCCGTGCGCGCCCACCCAGGAGAAGACCCGGCCGCTCGCCCGGGCGGGCGCGGGCACCGGCGGGCCGCCCGCGTCCCGTGCCGGCGGTTCCGGCGTCGCCACCGGACCGCGGAGCCAGATCTCCGGTCCCTGCTGCATATCTCTCCCCATGCCTCCTCTCCTGCCTCGTCCTCCGATCCTCATGCCACCGCCCCGCACCCGGGTCGGGGGCGGACGGGCGTTGGGACGAGCCTGTGACATCGCAGTGACGTGAGAAACGCGAGCGAGCGGACACACTCGAAGACAGGTGTACGACCCGAATGAGGGGACGATGGCTCGACTCAGCCGCGAGAAGAAGCGGGAACAGGCGGAGGCCGTCCACGCGGCGGACCCCGGGACGGTGCCGATAGACGTGCATGTTCCTCTGCCCGTGTCGGGTACGGGCGCCGGTGCGCCCGGCGGGCCGAGCGGTGCCCCGGCCGGTGCCTCGGTCGGCGGGGTGCCGGTGGTCGCCGGGGCCGGCGAGGAGATCCAGCAGGCGGTGCTGGACCGTCTGCACCGCATCGCCATCGCCTCCGGTCACCCGGTCCTCGCCACCGTCCACGACGAGCGCATCGGCTATGTGGTCCCGCTCCGGGTCGAGCCGGACGGCTCCAGCCACCTGGTGGGCGAGCCGCTGCGGATGGGGGCCGCCGCGGCGGCAGCGGCTGCCCCTGCGCCCGTCGCCCCCGCCGCGCCTCCGCCGCCGGGTGGCGGGCGCGACATGCCCACCCACCTGCTCCGCCACGTCCCGGAGCCGCCTCCGTCGCACACCTCGCGTCCGACGAGCACTGCGAGTCCGGTGACCGACCCGAGTCCGGCGACCGGCCCGAGTCCGGCGACCAACCCAGGTTCGGCGACTAACCCGAACGCGGCGATGACTCCGCCTGCGGCTGCGGCTTCTGGTCCGGCGGCGGCTCACCTTTCGGACGCGGTTCCGCCTTCGGCTGCGAATCCGCCTGCGGCTCCGGGTTCTGCTCCGGCGGCGCCTCGCTCCTCGGCTGCGGCTTCGCCTTCGGCGGCGGCTCGCCCCTCGGATGCGGCTCCGCCTGCGGCTGCGCCTTCTGCCGCCACTGCGCCTCCGGCATCGGGCCCGACCTCGGCATCGACCTCGCCGCAGGCACCGCCCCAGCCCTCGGCGCCGCCGCAGACTCCTGCGCAGGCACAGCCCTCTGGGCAGACCACCCCACCCCCCGCTCCCGAGCCGCACGCCGCTCCGGGGCCGCGCGCGGCCGCCGGAACGGGTGCCGCATCCGAATCGGGCGCCGCACCTGAAGCGAACACTGATTCCACGTCAGCCCCCGCCGGGGAGGCGCCCGTACGCGACTCCGCCCCGACCTTCCCGCTCCGGGTCGTGCCCGAACCCCACGTGCCGAGTGACTCCGCGCCCACCTTCCGGCTGCGTGCGCTGGCGCAGCCGGAGGACGCCGTGCCGCCCGGTACGGTCGTTCCGCCGACCGGTGCCTTCGGGCCGCCCCCGGCCATGGACGCGAAGCCCCACCCGGCACCGGCGCCCGAGGCCGGACCGCGTGAGGAGCCGGAGGACCTCGGGCCGGACCCGAAGCCGACGCCGCCGCGTGGTTTCGACGCCGTGGCCGAGGCGGTGCTCGGTGACGAACCGCTCGCCGTGCCGGACGAGGCACGGCTGGCCGAGCCCATGGGGCGGATCAACGACGCGGTGCGGGAGGGCCGGATCGACGAGGCCGCGCGCCTGGCCGAGCAGACCATGACCGACGCCTCGGCCGAGCTGGGGCCGGAGCACCCGGAGGTGCTCCGGCTGGGCGAACTGACCGCCTACATCGCCTACTTGGCGGGCGAGCCGGTGCGGGCCTTCCGGCTCTCCCTCGATCTCGCCGGGATCTGCCGCCGTACCGGCGACACGGAGGCCGCCTACGGCAACGTCCGCAGCGCCGCCACCGCCTGGCGGGCGGTGCGCGACCCCCGGCACGGCCTGGAACTGGGCGAGGAGCTGATCGCCCTGTGGACGGAAATCGCCGCCGAGGGCGGCCCGGCCGCCGACGAGATCGAGGAGCTGGAGTCCGCCCGCGCCCGGATGGGACGGCTGAGCGAACGCGCCGGCAGAGACTGACAGGGACTGAACGGCGCGTAACACGCAGAACATACGTAACGCAGGTAACGCACGTAACGCACAAAGTGCTACGCCGACAGCTCCCACACCGCGTAGGCGACCGCGTCGCTGTTGCGGTCCAGAGCGGTGTCGTCGATGTTGGCGGTGGTGTCGCAGGACGAGTGGTAGCAGCGGTCGAAGGACCTGCCCGCCGTGCCGCCCCACTTCGCCGCCTGCGCGGCCGACTTGAGGCGGCCCGCCCCGGTGAACAGTCCGCCGACCGGTACGCCTGCGTTCTTGAACGAGGCATGGTCGGAGCGTCCGTCGCCCTCGGTGTCGGGCTCGGTGGGGACGCCGATGCCGGCGAAGTAGTCCTTGAAGGTCTTCTCGATCGCGGGATCGTCGTCATAGACGAAGTACCCGGGGTTCGGCGAGCCGATCATGTCGAAGTTGAGGTAGCCGTCGATCCGGTTGCGGTCGCCGGTGGTCAGACGGCCCACGTAGTAGCGGGAGCCGACCAGGCCGAGTTCCTCGGCGCCCCACCAGGCGAACCGCAGGTGCTTGGTGGGGCGGTACCGGGCTCGTGCCACGGCGAGCGCGGTCTCCAGCACGGCGGCCGAACCGGAGCCGTTGTCGTTGATGGCGGGTCCTGAGGAGACGCCGTCGAGGTGGGCGCCCGCCATCAGGACCTGGTCGGGGTCGCCGCCGGGCCAGTCGGCGATGAGGTTGTACCCGGTGCGGCCGGAGCTGGTGAACTGCTGGACGGTGGTGGTGAATCCGGCCGAGTCCAGCTTGGCCTTCACGTAGTCGAGGGAGGCCTTGTAGCCGGGGCGGCCGTGGGCGCGGTTGCCGCCGTTGGCGGTGGCTATGGACTGCAGCTGGCTCAGATGCGCCTTGACGCTGGTGACGGGGATGTCGGGTGCGGCGGCGGGGCGAGGGGGAGTGGTCGTCGCCGCGTCGGCGAGCGTGCCGCCTGCCAGGAGGGTGACCATCGCGACGGCACCGGCCGTGGCCGCACGGGTGGAAACGGAGAGTTTCATGTGGGGACTCCGAGTTCCTTGGGGAGGCCCGTGGGTTGGGGTGCCCACAGGCACGCCACTGTGAAGTGGGTGCCTGGATGGTCGAGGTGAACTGACACCCCGTCAAGAGCGCTATCAGGACGGCGCTTCACGCATATCGGAAGGGTGTCGGTCGTCGGAAGGGTGTCAGTGCACGCAGAACTCGTTGCCCTCCGGGTCCAGCATCACGGTCCAGGCCCCGCTGGGCTCCCGCACCTGCCGCTGCACGCTCGCGCCCAGCTCCTCGAGCCGTGCGACCTCCGCCTTGCGGCGCCCCTCGCCGGGGTGCAGATCGAGGTGGAGACGGTTCTTGACGGTCTTCTTCTCCGGGACCCGCTGGAACAGCAGCCGCCGTCCGAGCCCGGTGCCGCTGTTCTCGTCGACGGGGTCGTCCGGGTGCCGTACCGCGACCAGGTCCCGGAACGCATGGCGGCCGTGATGCTCGACGACGGCCTCTTCAGGCACGGCGCCGGCGGCGAGCAGCTTCCCGATCAGGGCGCTGTTGTCCTCCACCACGTAACGGAGGGCGGCGGCCCAGAAGTCGGCCTGTGCGTGCGGGTCGCCCGCGTCGATGACCACTTTCCAGTGCACGGGAGCGGACGGTGCCGGTGTCTGCGTCATGTAACCACTTATATTGGTTACATGAGCGGCGGTGCAATGGACAGACGGAAGGACGGTCCGGGTCTCACCCTGATGTCCCACGAGGGGACGCCCTACCGTTTCGACCCCGGCGCCCTGTGCCTGGAGCTGCTGCCCACCGGCGGACCGGGCGTCTTCGCCCGCTTCGAGGTGCTGCACACCCCCGCCGACCTGGTCACCTGGGCGGGGCAGAGCCGCCTCGCGGACGGTCTCGACCTCACCGTCGACGAGGACGAACTGGCACGGGCGCGCGCCCTGCGCAACGCCCTGTTCCTGCTCACCGCCGACCGGGCGCACGGCCGTCCGCTCCGGCGCGAGCACCTCGATCTGATCAATGCTGCCGCAGCCGAGCCGCCGCTGGTCTCCCGCCTGGAGGCGGACGGCTCCCGCTCCTGGGCCCCGGGCGCCACCGGGACCCAGCTGCTGTCCACCGTCGCCCGCGACGCGATCGACTTGTTCAGCGGCCCCTACGCGAACCGCATTCGCGAGTGCGGCGCCCATGACTGCCGCTTGCTGTTCGTCGACACCTCCCGCCCGGGGCGCCGTCGCTGGTGCGCGATGGAGCACTGCGGCAACCGTGCGAAAGTCCGCGCCCACCGGGCGCGTCGCGCGCCGGGGGGAGGGGCGTAGGGGGTAGTCCGGGCACCGGCTGCGGGTCGGGGGCCGGCCGTGCGGGCGGCACCCCGCCGGCTCCGGGCTCGGCAACCCCACCCCCGGGCAACCCCGCCCCCGGGCAACCCCGCGCGCGGGCGGGGCGG